>DAIERC010000032.1 GCA_027347125.1 Ignavibacteriales bacterium | reverse complement strand
TATATGCAAAAAGTTGATGGCGGCGATTGGATACAATTAACAAAATCATTGGATAGAACCGATTACCATCTTTTGTGGTCGCCGGACGGGAAGAAAATTTTATTCGGCAATAAAAACTTTGCGTTGTTTTATGTTGATGTTAACAGTAAACAACTTCATAAATTTGCCGAGTCTAATCAGCTAAAGAACGACGAATTTTATTGGGAAATAAGTGACTATACATGGTCACCAGACAGCAAATGGATTGCATACAGTTTTGTTCATTACAATAAAAACAGCGTAATATATCTTTATAACCTGGATCAAAATAAAAGCTACGCAATTACCGATGATTTTTTTGATAATATCAATCCCACCTTTGATGCCGATGGTAAATATCTCTATTACATATCAAGTAGAAACTTCGACCTTCAAATGGATTTTTACGAAGACAACCATGTTGAAGCAACTCCTCAGCAAATAATGGCTGTGCAACTTCAGGCAGGATTAAAACCGCCGTTTGAAGACGCTGTTATGAAAGATGAACCGAAAGCATCAAACGCGTTTCCCATAGACTTAGACGGAATAGAAAGCCGTACTTATCCGCTTCCGGTACCGCCGGGTAATTATTTTTATCTTAAAGCCGGCAACGGAAAAGTTGCGTGGTGTTCAGTTCCTAAATTTACCGAAGACGAGTATGAAGAAATATTTAGACCAAAAGGAAGAACAAAATGGGATCTTCATATTTTTGATATGAACGACAAAAAAGAAATTGTATTGGATAACAAAATAAAAAATTATTCCACATCAATTAACGGCGAATATTTGTTGATTGAGAAAAACAACGACATCTATGCAACTTCGTTCGATATGGCCTATAAAACTAAAAGCATGGGAAATACTGTTGACCTGGAAAAGATGACTTATACTGTTGATCCTCAAAAAGAATGGCTTCAAATATTTAATGACGCCTGGCGTTGGTACAGAGATTTTTTCTTCGACCCGAATATGTTCGGACTAAACTGGAAAGCGATAGGCGAACGGTACAGAGCATATATTCCTTACATTACTTCGCGCGAACAATTAAACTGGGTTATGCAACAGATGGTGGGCGAGCTTAGCGTTTCACACACTTATATATACGGCGGCGACGACGGAATTAAACAAGCAACTGATTCGAAAGTTTATACCGGATGGCTGGGCGCTGATCTTACGGCCGATAAAACAAACGGGTATTATAAATTTGAAAAAATCTACGGGCCTACCGAGTATAATCTGGATTTACAATCACCTCTTTCAAGACCGGATATTGATATAAAACCCGGTGATTATCTCATCGCAATAAACGGTCATCAACTAAAAGCGCCGGAAGATTATTTTAAATATCTTCAGGTTACCGAGGGTCAAAAAGTTTCGGTTACGGTAAACAATAAACCTAACCAAGATGGTTCAAAAACATATGAAGTTGAACTTATTAGGAACAGTCCGCGGCTGAGATATTTTAACTGGTTAACGAACAACATCAACAAAGTATTGAAAGAAAGCAACGGCGAACTTGGCTATATGCACATTAATGCAATGGATGCGGGCGGCATCGGTGAGTTCGATAAATTCTGGCGCGCGTTCAGGTATAAAAAAGGAATCATTATAGATATGCGGCGTAATTCAGGTGGATGGACGGAGTATTTCTTGATTGATAAACTTGAACGCGAAATGGTTGCTCATAATGTTTTACCGAATATGGTTCCGTTCAGATATCCTGGTAGTACTTCAACAGGAAAATACGTTGTAATTTCAAATGAGTATAACGGGTCCGACGGCGAAGCTTTTATGGAAGATTTTAAAGCAAGGAAGCTTGGCACCACTGTTGGCGTTCCTTCGTGGGGCGGATTAACGGGAATTGTAAACGGACAGACTACAATAGATAACGGTCATGTGGAACAATCGAATAACGGATTCTACGGAAAAGAAGATAAATGGTGGATTGAAAACCACGGCGCCGACCCAGACATTTATATTGATAACGATCCGGCTTCGGTAATGGCAGGTAAAGATACGCAACTGGAAACGGCCATAAAAACAGCATTAAAACAGATAAAAGAAAATCCTTATACTTTTCCTAAGCGTCCACCTTACCCTGTAAAAACCCACTAATTTTATAACAACATGATGCCATCTTTTGGGTGGCATCATTTGATCTTCTTTTATGTTCGATTATTTACGCTTGCTACCTGCTATTTTGTTCATTCTTTTTTCGTTCGGAAATATCTCTGATAGCAGCAGTTACCAGATAACCTTCATACGTATTAAATGGGCTCAAACTAATTTCGGCAGGAAACTTAGTACCGTCTTTTTTCACGCCGGAAACCTCCATTCCGGAATGCATTGGTCTAACATAAGGTTTTTTAAAATAC
>DAIERC010000023.1 GCA_027347125.1 Ignavibacteriales bacterium | reverse complement strand
TCACAAAACCGCGGCCATCTGGCTCTTTATAACTTACGGGGTGTTTACCGTGAGCGAGCTATTCTTAAGCCCGATTGGATTATCTCTGGTATCTAAATTAGCACCCGCCAGAACCACGGCATTAATGATGGGAGGTTGGTTTTTATCAACTTCACTTGGCGGAAAAGCTGCCGGTATTTTGGCAAGCTACTGGGACAGTTTTACAGATAAATCTGTATTTTTCATTTTACTTACGGTAGTGGCGTTCATCGGCGGAGTGTTAATATTCTCACGCATCAGATCTTTAGATGCAATTGTAAAAGCCAAGACAGGTTCAACTACATAATTTTATTTGTTGATTTAACAAGAGGGTTGAATTATCATTCAACCCTTTTTTTATGTCCGGTATTATATAAATTTAAAACATGTATAAAAACTATTTTATCCTCAACAGATTTGCCGAAGAGCAAAACGAAAAGTTCGCAGGGTATTCTGTCGATGAGATTTTTTCGCAGGAAAAAGACAAACTTGTTTTTCATATGCACGGCGGCGGCGGCGAAAGTTATCTCGAAATATCCGTTAACCCAGGCTTCCCTTACATTGTTGTTAAAGATGATTTCCGCCGAGCTAAGAAAAATACAATTGATTTTTTTACCGGATTTCTTCCTGCAAAACTGGAAGCCGTGGAAATTGCGGTTTCCGATAGGATAATAAGATTAAAATTATCCAACTCATCAATTTACTTTGCAATAAGGGGTAAATATACGGATGTCTTCCTGCTGGACAATATGGATAATATTTACTTCTTTAAAAAATTCCCGGATGAAAATACAGATGAGTTTATAAGAGAGATTAAGAGTATTGATTTTACTGCGGAAGTTAATATTCCCGTTTTTAATGAAAACATTAAAAACGATTTCTTTGAGGCAATCAAAAAATATTATCCTTTTGTGGGTAAAGAAATTTTATCGGAGTTAAAAGCAAGAAGCAATAACGGCGCGGTTGATGAGATGATTTCCCGGTTAAAACAAATAATTACCGAAATCTTTACCGAAGCGCCCGCCGTTTATTTAGATGAAAAATCTTTCACGCTTCAGTTAAGAATAAAAAGTTTTAAAAGCAATCTAAATACTGATTTTCAAGAATTCGGAAATATTTACGATGCGATTAATTTTTATATAAACAAAAAATATTTTTATGATTCAGCCGGCGATAAGAAAAAGAGAATACAAAAACACTTGGAACGGGAACTTATAAAGTTATCAAATAAATTGAACAGCCTTAAAACCAATATTGATAACGGAAGCAAGGAAGATGAGTATCTCAAACTAGGAAACTTGCTGCTGATAAATATCAATAAGATAAAAGCCGGTATGCGAGTAATTGAAGTTGAAGATATTTATGAAGGGGAAAAAAATATCTCGATTAAATTAGATGAGAAACTATCGCCTAGAAAAAATGCCGATCTTTATTTTGAGAAATCCAAAGGTGATAGAATTCGTTTGGAGAAATCAAAGAAGCTTTATAGCGAAAATAAAATACTATTTAATCGGTTAAACGAGCTTCAAAAAAAAGCAGCGGAAGCCGGCAGTATTGGCGAGCTTGTTAAAATTATGAAAGAATTAAAAATGAAAGACAATGAAAATCAAAATGAAAAAGAAGATATACGAATCAAGTTTAAACATTACATCATTGAAAACAAGTATAATGTCTATGTAGGAAAAGATAGTCAGAATAATGATTTGTTAACGGTAAAATTCGCAAAGCAAAACGATTATTGGTTTCACGCCAGAAGCGTGCCTGGCTCTCATGTTGTTTTACGCGTTGATAATATAAAAGAAGCGGTGCCTAAAAACATACTTAAAAAGGTTGCCGCATTAGCCGCGTTCCATAGCAAAGCAAAAACATCCGGTACCGCGCCTGTTTCATTCACATTAAAAAAATATGTTGTAAAAAAGAAAGGAATGGAACCTGGCAAAGTTGCTTTGTTAAAAGAAGATGTTCTGCTTGTAAAACCTGAGGTGCCCGCTGACTGTGAATATATTACCAACGATTAACTACTTTAAAATGGTGAAGCCGTAAGATAGAAGCGCCCTCCAAGAAAAATATCTTCTTGCTTCTACTCTTACGGCCTCTAATAAAGTTTGGCCAACAACAGTAACTAAATAACAATTGACGTGCCGGAAAAATTACCATTACTGGCAATAATTTTAACTGTTAATTCGAATAAAATATCTTTAAATGAGATAGTGAATTATTTTGGAACAGATTAAGAAGTATATAAGATGGAAATATTGTGTGGTGATGTTAAATTAGTTCCAATATTTCGGTAAATACGGATTTGCCTATTTCAACAACTTTATCGTCAGGCAGAAATTTGGGATTATGTAGCCCGTGTTTTTCTCCACGAGATGTACCGAGCCAAAACATAAAGGATGGATATTTTTGCGAAAAGAAACCGAAATCCTCGCCGGTCATTTTTAATCCGCAATCGATAAAATCATATTTCTTAGAAAGCACAGGGTAAAGTTCATCAAAAAGATTACTATCAATGATTACCTCAGGGTAACCGGCGCCTTTTTTACAATTAACTTTTACACCGGTTATTTGCTCAACGCCGGTTAAAATATTTTCTAGTTGATTATAAAATTTGTCTACATTTATTTTCTTTAAACCTCTCAAGGTGCCTTCAAGCCTTGCAAAACCAGGATTTATATTTCTAACTTCGCCGGCAATAATTTTACCCACGCCAAAAACAAAAGGCTCCGAGGCAGTTCTCGGAATTTTTTCCACACCGTCTAGAAATAATCGCAAAGCATTGAATGCATTTTTGCCATCTTCCGGGAATGCAACATGCGAACTTACACCGTGAAAATCTATATCAACCTCAAGAGTTGAGCAAAACAAAACTCCTTTGGAACATGCAATTGAACCTTCGGGATATTCATCGGTAACGTGCAGAGCAAATGCGTTTTTAATGTCGAAGGAATTAAAGACACCGGTTCCGTAAAACTCCATTGCCCCGCCGCCGCTTTCTTCAGCGGGTTGAAATAAGAAAAGAATATTTTTCTTAACTTTGTTTTGAAGGACATGAGATAGGAAATTGTAAAGAATAGAAGTATGTACATCATGCCCGCATGCGTGCATAAAATCATTTGCAGATTTGAATTCAATATCGTTTTCCTCCTTTATCGGAAGGGCATCAATATCGGCGCGAAAGAGTATATAAGGCTGGCCGGGCACAGTTGTATATTCTGCCAAAAGGCCCGTGCTGTAAGGCGTATGAATTATTAGTCTTGATTCTTTATCGAGTTCTTTTATTATTTTAAGTAATAATTTAGTCGTTTCAAATTCATGAAAGGACAACTCGGGATTTTTATGCAGCGTATGCCTTAGTTGTACCGGTGATATACTCATAAAACCTTACTTTGGTAACTATAAAAATGTTCTTATGCTCAAAACTATCTGCCTGGAATTTGACAATAACTTATAATTATATTTTTTCATCGATTACAATTCGAATGCATCTACCAAAGCTTTTACCGCTTTATCTTTATATTTCCCCTCAACAAGGCACGATATTTTTATCTCTGAAGTAGTTACAAGTTTTACCGGTATTTTTTCCAGCGCGTTAAAATATTTAGAGGCAACACCGCTGCTAGACTTCATACCGATTCCTACAATAGATATTTTTGAGTAGCCTGAATTGTAATGAATATTAAAGCCCTTCATGTCTTTTAATATTTGCGCAAGAGCTTTTTCCATATGTGTTTTCTTTTCCTCAACAATGGTAAACGAAATATTCAAACCTGTATTGCTGATTATCGAAATCATGTCGACATTTAAACCTTCTTTAGCTACCTTCTCAAAAATCTGCTGTACAAGATTAAAATTAAGCGGAAGGTTAGATAAGGTAACTTGTGTTTGGTTATCCATTACGCTTAAGCCTGAAACTAAAGGCTGTTCTATATTTTTTTCATTACAAAACTTCCCTCCTCATCTGAAAAAGTTGAACCGCAATAAATTGTTATTCCAAATTTTTTAGCTATTTCCACAGATCTGCTGTGCAGTACTTTTGCGCCAAGGCTAGACATCTCGAGCATTTCATCATAAGTAACAGTTTTCAATTTTTTAGCAGCGGGATGAATTCTAGGGTCGGTGGTATAAATACCGGCTACATCGCTGTAAATTTCGCACTTACCTTTTAACGCCGCAGCAATAGCCACCGCAGAAGTATCAGAACCGCCGCGGCCTAATGTAGTTATTTCGCCTTCTTCGGTTATTCCCTGGAAACCGGTTATTATCAA
>DAIERC010000013.1 GCA_027347125.1 Ignavibacteriales bacterium | reverse complement strand
AAAAGTAGCGATTAAAGCGCTTAGCTGCATTGATGAATTGGACATTAATAAAATAAGTTTGTTAATGTCTATTCCGTAATGATCAAGAGGCAGTTGTTCCAGTATATTCGATTCGAGAAGTTCACCAATAGGTGTAAGGTTCTTTGCTAATTTTAACGATACAAGTTTGTCATATGTGGTGTTCAGCGAGTCGGCCAATGATGCTATCTTATCAGTTTTAGGATATTTCTTACCCGATTCTATTTCATTTAAATAAGACACAGACATTCCGCATTTAGCGGCAAGCTCGGTAAGGGACATCCCATTGTCCGTTCTTAGTTGTTTTACTTTCAACCCGAATATCAACTTTATGTAATTACGTTTTACCATTTTAGAAAACTCTTTCATTTTATGCCGGTGTGCAATATATCAAAATAAAAATAAAAAAAGCAGCAAAATTCCATCATTAGCGAAATTTCGCTTGTTTTTCTTTTCTACACGTGATATATTAAACACGGGTCAACAAAGAATAAGTAATTATTCATTAATAAAAATAAAAAAAGGTAAAATCGTGATAGTTATAAAACGGCTGATCGATATTCTACCTTATCAAATAGAAAACTTTTCACGTCTTGATGCTATTTGCGATAAGAAAGAAGGAAACTGGCAGAAGTTCAGTTCCGTAAAGGTAAAGGAAATTACGGACAACTTTAGCCTGGGCATGCTTAACCTTGGTTATAAGTTGGGCGATAAGTTTGCCATCATTTCGAACAACCGCTCCGAATGGAATTTTGTTGACCTTGGAATTCTTCAGATGGGCGGGATTGATGTTCCGGTTTACCCAACTATGAGCGAGAATGAATATGCCTACATTTTTAACGATGCGCAGGTAAAACTGGTTTTTGTTTCGGATAAGGAACTGTATGAGAAAGTTAAACGCGTGATTCCCAAAGTTAAATCTGTTGTTGATGTTTATACCTTTGATAATGTTGTCGGCGCTAAACATTGGAGCGAAATATTATCTTACGCCGATAAATCGTTTGAGGATAAATTAAAATTAATAGAAGGCACAATTAAACCCGACGACCTTGCTACGATTATTTATACTTCCGGCACAACCGGCATACCAAAGGGCGTGATGTTAACGCATCATAACATTATAAGCGATGTTACATCGCTGCATCAAATAATACCGATAAATATAAAACATAGATTGATAAGCTTTCTTCCCATCTGCCATATTTTTGAGAGAACGGCAATTTATTTTTATTTGAGCGTAGGCGGAGCAATTTATTACGCCGAAAGTATAGACAAAATTGTAGAAAATTTTCAGGAGGTAAAACCAAATTATTTTACTACCGTGCCGCGGCTTCTTGAAAAAGTTTATGAAAGAATAATGGAAAAGGGAAGAAGTCTTACCGGTTTAAAAAAAGCAATATTCGGCTGGGCTGTAAATCTGGCAAACCACTATGATCCGCAGGGGAAAAATAATTTCTTTTATAATTTAAGAATAAAGGTAGCCCGCGAACTTGTCTTCAGCAAATGGCAGGCCGCACTTGGCGGCGAACTAAAAGGTATTATAAGCGGTGCCGCTACTCTGCAGCCTAGACTGGCAAGGATTTTTACCGGGGCAGGCATTCCTGTTAGAGAAGGATACGGTTTAACCGAAACTTCGCCTGTACTTACATGCAACAGGTTTGAAGAAGGAAGTTATTATTTGGGAACGGTAGGAATGCCGATTCCCGGAGTTGAAATAAAAATTGATGACGGCGGTGAAATATTGGCTAAAGGCGAAAATATTTTTAAAGGTTATTATAATAAACCGGAAGTAACGGAAAAAGTTTTTGACAAAGACGGTTGGTTTCATACCGGTGACATCGGCGAAATGATTGACGGTAAGTTCCTTAAAGTAACCGATAGGTTGAAGGAAGTATTTAAAACTTCAGGCGGCAAATTTGTTGCCCCCATGCCAATTGAAAATAAAATGAAAGAATCATGGTTCATAAAAAACATTATGGTAATTGGCGAGAACAGGAAATTTACTGCAGCTCTCATAGTACCAGATACGGTTTTCATATTTAACTGGATGAGAAAAAAAGGTTTTGAAAATATGACGGTAGATGATATGCTGAAAACAGATCTGGTAAAGAACAGGATAGAAAAGGATGTGCAGAAGTACAATAAAAAATTTTCTCATATAGAACAAATAAAGAAGTATGAGTTTACGCCAAACGATTGGACTGTTGAGACGGGTGAACTTACCCCTACGTTAAAGCTTAAAAGAAAAATTATTTTAGAAAAGTATAAAGACCTGATCGAAAAAATTTACTCGGAATAAAATTAAAATAAAAACTATCAACAATAATTGACGAAATCATGAAAAGAATAATAAAAGAAGTTGCAGTTTTAGGATCGGGAGTAATGGGCTCCCGTATCGCCGCACACTTTGCAAACATCGGCTGCAAAGTCTTCCTTCTGGATATTGTACCAAAAGATTTAACCGAAGCGGAACAGAAGAAAGGTCTTACTTTAAACGACAAACAGGTGCGCAACAGGATAGCAAGCGAGAATTTAAAAAATGTTCTTAACGCTAAACCTTCACCTATTTATCATGCTTCATTTGCTTCCAGAATTGTTACGGGTAATTTTGATGATGATTTGAACCAGCTTAAAAATGTTGACTGGATAATTGAGGCTGTGGTTGAGAACCTGGAAATAAAAAAAATTGTTTTCGATAAAGTTGAAAAATTCAGGAAACCTGGTTCGTTAATTACCACAAACACTTCGGGCATTCCGGTTCATTTGATGATTGAAGGAAGAAGTGAAGACTTCCAACAAAATTTCTGCGGATCGCATTTCTTTAATCCGCCTAGATATCTCCAGTTGCTGGAAGTTATCCCGACCCCCATGACAAAACCTGAAGTTGTAGATTTTTTGATGCAATACGGAAGCCTTTATTTAGGCAAAACAACTGTTCTTTGCAAGGATACGCCGGCGTTTATAGCAAACAGAATCGGTGTTTTCAGTATGATGGCCGTCTTCAAATTAATGAAAGAAATGAAACTGTCGGTAAAAGAAATCGATACTTTAACCGGGCCTTTAACAGGCAAACCCAAATCGGCAACATTTAGAACGTGCGATGTGGTAGGAATAGATACGCTTGTTAAAGTTGCAAACAATGTTTACAAAGATTGCCCGGATGACGAAATGGGTGAGTTGTTTTCTATTCCAGATTATGTAAATATACTTGTGGAAAAAAATTGGCTGGGCGATAAGACAGGGCAGGGCTTTTATAAAAAGGTTAAAAACGCCGAGGGGGGAAAAGAAATACTTGAACTGGACATTGCAACTCTTGAATATAAACCCAGCGAAAAGCCGAAGTTTGCTTCTGTTACGGCGGCCAAGCCGATTGAAAATTTAAATGACAGGTTAAAAGCACTTCATGCTGCAAAAGACAAAGCAGGTGAATTTTTGCGCATGCTTTCGTTCCATATTTTTAGTTATGCCTCTCACCGAGTTCCCGAAATTGCCGATGAAATTTATAAAATTGATGATGCAATGCGCGCGGGCTTTGGATGGGACTTGGGCCCCTTTGAAACATGGGACGTTTTAGGCGTTGAGAAAATGGTTAAGCTTATGGAAGATGCAAATCTTCAATCTGCAAACTGGGTTAAGGAAATGCTCACTAAGGGGTTTAAATCTTTTTACAAAATTGAAAACGGTAAGAAAAAATATTTCGATCAAAACACTTCTTCGTATAAAGAAATTCCGGGTAAGGATAATTTTATCATCTTGGAAAATTACCGCGCCGGCAAACCCGTATGGCAAAATGTAGGCGCAACTCTTCACGATATTGGCGACGGCGTGGTGAACCTGGAATTCCAAACCAAAATGAATTCAATAGGTTCCGAAATATTAGAAGGCATTAACAAATCAATTGAAATTGCCGAGAAAGATTTTGCCGGTTTGGTAATTGGCAACAACGGGCAAAATTTTTCGGCAGGCGCAAATTTGGCTATGATGTTTATGCTTGCCGCAGAACAGGAATATGATGAAATAGATCTTGCTGTAAGAACATTTCAAAACAGCACAATGAGAATAAGATATTCGAGTATACCGGTTGTAGCCGCTCCGCATGCGCTTGCACTTGGCGGCGGCTGCGAGGTTTGTCTTCATGCCGATAAAGTTCAGGCATCTGCCGAAACATACATCGGACTGGTTGAGGTTGGGGTGGGAATTATTCCCGCTGGCGGCGGTTCTAAAGAAATGGCGCTTCGTGCTTCAGACAGCTATGAAGACGGAACGCTGGAATTTCCTGAGCTTCAAAAACGTTTTATGAATATCGCGCAGGCAAAAGTGTCTACTTCCGCTTATGAAGCTTTTGACATGGATATATTTAAAAACGGGCGCGATGAAATTACGGTAAATCCGAATAAAGTAATTATGGATGCTAAGCAGGCCATACTTGCAATTGCCGCTAAAGGTTATTCACAGCCGATTCAGAGAAATGATATTAAGGTACTCGGTAGGGAAGGCCTGGCAACATTGCTGCTCGGAGCTTATTCATATAGAATGGCAAATTACATATCAGACCATGATAGAAAGATTGCTGAGAAATTGGCTTACGTTATGTGCGGAGGAGATTTATCTCAGGGTTCTATGGTAAGTGAGCAGTATCTGCTCAACCTGGAAAGGGAAGCGTTTTTAAGCCTGATTGGTGAAAAGAAAACTTTGGAAAGAATACAAAGCATATTAACTACCGGCAAACCTCTTCGTAATTAATTGAAGAAGGTGAAGGTAAAATAATTAAATGATTTTTTAATAATAAAAATTGAAGTATAACCATGAGAGAAGCATATATAGTAGCGGGTTTCAGAACTGCGGTAGGTAAGGCGAAGAAAGGCGGATTCCGTTTTTTCAGGCCGGATGATTTAGCTGCAGAAGTTATAAAGCATTTATTAAAATCAGTTCCGCAACTCGACCCTCACAGAGTTGATGACCTGATTGTAGGAAACGCGGTTCCTGAAGCGGAGCAAGGTTTGCAGATCGGGAGAATGATAGCTCTTCTATCCCTTCCTCTGGAAGTTCCCGGAGAAACTGTGAACAGGTATTGCGCTTCCGGCGCAGATACAATCGCATCCGCCGTAGCACGCATTCGTACCGGTATGGCCGAATGCATTATTGCCGGCGGAACGGAATCCATGTCGTTGGTTCCAACAACCGGCTGGAAGCTTTCACCCAATTACAAAATTGCGGTTGAGCATCCGGAATATTATTTAGGTATGGGCTTAACTGCGGAAGAAGTTGCAAAGGATTATAAAATATCGCGCGCAGACCAGGATGAATTTTCTTATCATTCCCATATGAAAGCTATTAACGCAATTAAGAATGGTTTTTTTAAAGAAGAAATTGTTCCGGTTGAAGTTGAAGAAACTTATCTTGAAAACGGAAAAAAGAAAATTAAAAAGTTTGTTGTCGATACAGATGAAGGGCCGAGAGCAGATACTTCGCTTGAAACGCTGGCAAAGTTAAAGCCCGTCTTTGCGGCAGGCGGAACAGTAACTGCGGGAAATTCTTCTCAAACCTCCGACGGCGCCGCATTTGTTCTTGTTATGTCTGATGAAATGATAAAAGAATTAAATTTAAAACCGGTTGCTCGTTTAGTATCTTATTCGCTGGCGGGAGTTGATCCGCGTGTAATGGGAATAGGCCCGGTTGCGGCAGTGCCGAAAGCATTAAAGAAAGCCGGTTTGAAACTGGATGAAATAGATTTAGTAGAGCTTAACGAGGCGTTTGCCTCACAGTCGTTGGCCGTAATTAGAGAGCTTGGAATAAATCAGGATATATTAAATGTTAATGGAGGCG
>DAIERC010000011.1 GCA_027347125.1 Ignavibacteriales bacterium | reverse complement strand
GCGAAACTGGTTGCAACCGATATTGACGGCGATGCATTCGGTTTTTCAAAAAAAAAATTTGAGAATGAAAAGAGAATAAAACTTTATAATTTCAATTTCTCTAAGATCGATTTGATTGCGAAAATAGAAGCTGTTCCTTTTTTTAATGGCGTATTTGCTGATCTCGGTGTTTCTTCTTTTCAACTTGATAACCCAGATTCAGGATTTACTTACCGTGCGGATGCAAAGCTAGACCTGAGAATGGATAAAAATAATGAGCTATCGGCGGCAGATGTTGTTAATACTTTCTCGGAAGAAGAAATTGCCGATATAATTTACAAGTTCGGCGAAGAAAAAAATTCCCGCGCTATAGCAAGAATGATTTGCCGGAAGAGAGAACAAAAAAAAATAGAATCAACACTTGAGATTGTAAGCATAATAAACGAGATAACACCATTTAAATATAGAATAAAAACTTTATCCAGGGTATTTCAGGCTCTTAGAATTTATATTAACAATGAACTTGAAAACCTGCAGTTGTTCTTAAATAAAGCTATCGAACTTCTTGCACCAGGAGGACGTATTGTAATTTTAACGTACCACTCGCTTGAAGACAGAATAGTTAAAGAAACATTTAAATATGAAACTTTAGATTGCATCTGTCCTAAAGAATATCCGGTGTGTAAATGCGATAAAGAACAACGGTTAAAAATTATTACTAAAAAACCGGTTATACCTTCGGATACGGAAATTGAGGAAAATTTTAGAGCGCGAAGCGCGAAATTAAGAGCGGCGGAAAGAGTATGAAAAAAAGCGTTAAGCCTTTTATTGTTTTGAGCATTTCGGTATTTGTAGCTTTTGCTTTTTTAACGCTTATATACGTCGGGTTAAAACTTGAATGTGAAAAATTAACTAAAGAAAAAGTATTAACCGAAGAGAAATTGGATGATTTAAAAAACTGGCGGACTAACCTTACCGCCCAGGATCAAGCTTTATCGTCGGAAGAAAGAATTGTTGAGATCGCACAAGACGAACTAGGTATGGTTCGTAACGCCGAACAGCCTGTTGTAATGACGGTTAGTAAAGAAGAGATAGATGAAATTTCTAATGCAATAAGTAAAAAGTATGAGTAATTCCAGGGCGATTTTGGTTATAATTTTTGTGCTTTTAATTTTTATCGCTTTAGTAATAAGGCTGTTTGATATTCAAGTACTAAAGAGCGACGAGCTGAAGTATTTTGCAAAACGTCAACAGATTACTACAGAAAAAATTAATGCAGAACGCGGCCTTATTTACGACCGTAACAATGTTCTTCTTGTTTATAACCGTAACGATGTTTCTTTCTATCTGTATCTCAGAATGGTTTCTGCAGATGACAAGAAAAAAATTGCCAATAAATTTTCTTCGGTATTTGGCGAAAGTAAAAGTCACTACATAAGTTTAATGAACGACAAAGGCAAAACAATTTGTCTTGAGAAAAAGGCTCAAAGCGATAAGGCCTTGCTTTTGAAAAATTTTAAAATAAACGGTTTGTTTTTTCAGGATGACCCTACAAGGGTTTATTATTATAAAGATCTTGCATCGCATCTGCTTGGTTATGTAGGAAACGACTACCACGGAATTGACGGTATTGCAAAAACTTTTGATGAACAGCTTTCCGGTCAGGACGGTTCTATGGTTGTTCTGCGTGATGCTATAGGTGATATGATTACGGTAGCTGAAGAGGAAACAAAACCTGCTGTTCCGGGCGACAATTTAATTCTTACAATAAATAAAACCTACCAGTCTATTCTTGAAGAAGAATTACGTAACGGAATTGAAAAATACGGCGGTAATTCCGCGGTAGGAATAATAATGGATCCCAACAATGGGCAAGTTTTGGCTTTGGCAAACACAAGTGATTATGATCCTAATGAATACTGGAAGTACAGTAATGATGATAGAAGGGACCGGGCCGTAACCGATACTTATGAACCTGGTTCAACGTTCAAATCTTTTTCAATGGCTGCGCTTCTAGATAAAAAACTGTGCAACGAAAACGAAAATATCTTTGTAGAGAACGGAAAGTATAAATTCAAAAATGTTAACATAACCGATTCCCACAGAAACGGATGGTTAACGGTGCGTGGGATAATAGAAGAATCAAGTAACATCGGTATGTCTAAACTTGTTCAAAGAATAGATGATGATTCGTTCTACAAATACCTCCGCGCTTTTGGTTTTGGTAACTTCACTTCCATTAATTTGCCGGGTGAAGTAAAGGGAACTTTAAGAAAGCCAAATGAATGGTCGGCGGTTTCAAAAGCATTTATGTCGTTCGGTTATGGAGTTACAGTAACACCCATTCAACTTGCAACTGCATACTGCGCTATTGTAAACGGAGGTATTCTCTATCAGCCTGAAATAATTCTTAAAGAAGTTAAACGCGATGGTGAGGTTGTATTGGATCAGAAACCAATAAAGGTAAGACGGGTAATCTCCGAAGAAACATCGGCTAGGATGAGAAGCCTACTTGTTGGAGTTGTAAAAGAAGGAACGGGTACAAACGCTCAACTTAGTTTTGTTACCGTCGGCGGAAAAACAGGTACATCGCAAAAATTAATTGAAGGAAAATATTCGAAGCAGGGTTACAACTCCTCATTTGTTGGATTTTTCCCGGCAGACAATCCTAAAATTGTATGCCTCATCTTAGTGAATTCGCCGACGATTGGAAGGTACGGCGGATCTGTTGCGGCTCCCATGTTTAAAAATGTAGCCGAAAGAATAATTAATACAAACAGCAGTTTATTCGAAAATCCGTCTCGGCCGGATCAGCAAGAGTCGGAAATAAAAGTAATGTTTACAAATAATACTCATACTAGACCGGCAAATAATTTGTCAGAAAAACCTGCTTTAGTAAAACAAGCTAAAGTGTTAAACCCGTTAAATAAAAACGTAATGCCGGACTTGTCGGATTATTCGCTTCGGGACGCGATTCTGGTTTTAGCAAAATTAGGTATTAACTATAAAGTTAACGGCTCCGGAAAAATAATAGCGCAAAGTATTCTGCCTGGTGAACAAATATCCCGGGGCAATACTTGTGTATTAACGTGCAAAGAAAAAGAAGTTGAAGGTACGGCGGTATATTAATGGAATTAACTCAACTGGTAAATAGCGTAAAAACAATTCATCTTATCGGCGAAGTGCAGCGACAAGATGTCTCCGGAATTTTTTACGACTCAAGGAGGGTCATAAAGAACTCAGTGTTTGTTGCTATTAAAGGTTTCAATACCGACGGGCATAAATTCATTCTGGATGCAATAAACAAGGGCGCGCTTGCTGTAATATTAGAAGATAATAGCGCAGTACCCGACGATATTTTTATTCACGGCAAAGTAGCTAAAATTTTGGTGCGTAACAGCCGGGTTGCCTTGGCCGAAATTTCGCACAGTTTTTACAAAGAACCTTCTAACAAGATTAAATTAATCGGTATTACCGGCACAAAAGGAAAAACAACCACAACATTTTTTATTAAATCTATTTTCGAAACCGCGGGTAACAAAGTCGGCCTGGTTGGAACTATCTCAAATTATATTGGTGAACGGGAAATCAAATCGTCAATGACAACACCTGAATCCAATGACTTGAATGAACTTCTGCTGGAAATGCATAACGAAGGATGCGATTATGCCGTTATGGAAGTTTCATCCCATTCATTGGTATTGAACAGGGTTTACGGATTAAATTTTACTGCCGGAGTTTTTACAAATATTACCTCCGATCATCTTGATTTTCATTTGAACTTAGAAAATTATCTGAACGCAAAAAAAATATTATTCGATTCTCTCGGTCAATCTTCATTCGGCTTGTATAACATCGATGATAAAAACAGTCCGACCCTAATCGGCAACTGCAAAGCAAAATGTTTTTCTTACGGAACATTGCCCGATGCGGATTTCATTATTAAAGATGTTATATACGATTTAAGCGGAACAAAATTTATTATTGAATACCTCGGGAAAAAATATGAGGCCAGCACCTCTTTAATAGGCGTGTTTAACGCTTACAACGCTTGTGCTGCTTTTGCTGTTGCAGTATTGCTGGGTGTTGAGCCGGGTACGGCGCTTGAAGGAATTAAAAATACCAAACAGGTGCCCGGTCGTTTTGAAGTAGTTGGCAACGGTGAAAAGAAAGTAATAGTGGATTATTCCCACACTGCTGACAGTCTGGAAAAAGCATTGCTTGCGTTAAAAAAAATTTCTAATGATAAATTGCCAATCTATACCGTGTTCGGATGCGGCGGCAACAGAGATAAAACAAAAAGACCGGTTATGGGAAAGATTGCCACCGATATGAGCAAGAGAGCAATTGTTACATCAGACAATCCGAGGTTTGAGAATCCGCTTGATATAATAGAAGATATTAAAAAAGGCATTCAAAAAGATAATTACGATGTTATAGAAAATCGCGAAGAAGCTATTCGTAACGCGATAGAAAATTCCGAAGACAATGCTATTATTCTTATTGCCGGTAAGGGACACGAAACTTATCAAGAGATAAAAGGCGTACGTAATCATTTTTCGGATAAAGAAGTAGCAGAAAAATATTTAGGTAAATGAAAAAAATATTAATTACACTGAATGATTTGTTCAATTTGCCGACGGCGGTAATTTATAACCCTGATGGCTATAAACCAGCATCCTCTGTTTCTATAGATTCAAGAAATATTGTAGAGGGCTCTGTCTTTGTTGCTATAAAAGGTGACAGGTTCGATGGTCATGATTTTGTAAAAGAAGCCGTAAAAAAAGGTGCGGGCTGTGTAATAATCAACGAGAAAAATTATTCTAAGTTCAACAACCTTTCAATTTCTATTGTAACTGTGAGCGATACAAATATTGCGCTAGGGAATCTTGCAAAAGTTTGGAGAAGCAAATTAGAAACAAAAATTATTGCAATTACCGGAAGTGCGGGCAAGACAACAACCAAAGAAATTTTATCGGATTTATTGAGTGAAAAATTTACGGTCAATAAAACTAGTTTAAACAATAATAATCATATCGGAGTTCCTTTAACAATCCTTAGTACTAATAACAAACATGATGTCCTTGTACTGGAACTAGGCACCAACCATTTTGGAGAAATAGCTTACACATCGAAAATTACCCAGCCCGATTATGCGGTAATAACAAACATAGGAAACTCGCACCTGGAATTCTTAAAAAATAAAAAGGGAGTTTATAAGGAAAAGATCGAGTTATTTAATGTTACCGCCGGTAGGCAAGGTTTTTTATTCATCAATAATGATGATGAGTTGCTAGCAAAATCTTTTAACGGTTATTCAAAAAAAAATACTTTCGCTTTTAAGCATGAAGCGGATGTGAAAGGTAATGTTTTGGGTTACAGCGATTACGGCAACCCGATAATAGAAATAAAATACAAGAATAAGAACATTAAACAGGTTATTCCGCTTTACGGCGAACAGAGCGCTAAAAATTTTCTTACGGCTGTAACCATTGCGTTAAAATTAGGTGTTAACAAAATCAGTATTGAGAGTGCGCTCAATAAAATTAAAGCCGTAGACAAACGGCTGAATGTTAGAGAGTATAAAAATTTCTTATTGATTGACGACACTTATAACGCAAATCCGGAATCAATGAAATCATCATTTGAATTGCTAGGCAAAGTAAACAAGTTTAAAAGAAAGATTGCTGTTATCGGCGACATGTTTGAACTGGGTGGGGAAGCCGAAAAATTGCATATTGGTCTTGCCGGTTCCATCAAAAAGAACAACATCAACACTGTTTTTACAATCGGTAAAATGATGAAGCGATTAAATAATGTTCTTAGCTCGTCAAAAATTGAAACCAAACATTTTACAGACAGGGAGAAACTAAAAAAAGTTTTATCAAATTTTGATTTTTCCAATTCCGCAGTTTTGGTAAAAGGTTCAAGAGGAATGAAAATGGAAGAGTTTGTGAAGGTTATTGAAGCGGAGGCAAATGAGTAATGTTATACTATCTGTTTGAATATATAAATAAAGTTTTTAGCCCACCGGGATTTAAAATATTCCGTTTCCTAACTTTTAGGTCGGCAATAGCGGCAATTACAGGTTTGTTTTTATCATTGTATTTGGGGCCCAGGCTCATAAAGATTTTGCAAAAAAAACAAATTGGTGAAGCCAAAAAAGCTGACGGACCGAAATCCCATTGGTCGAAAGCAGGAACACCTACAATGGGAGGTATAATTTTAATCCTTTCAGTTGTAATTCCTGTTTTACTATGGGCTGATATAAAAAGTATTTATATCATTCTTATTCTTGCAGGAACAATTTGGCTTAGCGGTGTGGGTTTTCTTGATGATTACTTGAAAGTAATTAGAAAATTTCCGAACGGGTTAATAGCACGTTATAAATTACTTGGACAGGTTATTATAGGTTTTATAGTAGGAGCGGTAATTTATTTCTCGCCGCAATTTCACGGCGTAAACACGCTTACTACTGTTCCGTTCTTAAAAAATGTGAATTTTGATTTTTCAATTTTATATATACCGGCTGTAATTTTTATAGTTACCGCAACTTCCAATGCTGTAAATTTAACCGATGGGTTAGACGGTTTGGCAATCGGTGTAACAACAATAGTAATGCTGGCGCTTGCTGTAATAAGTTATGTTACCGGTAATGCTATTTACGCAAATTATCTTAATATAATTTATTTGCCCGGTTCAGGTGAACTTACGGTTTTTATCGCCGCTTTAATCGGCGCATCGCTCGGGTTTCTATGGTTTAATACTTACCCGGCACAGGTATTTATGGGCGATACCGGTTCGCTTGCCCTGGGCGGCGCATTCGGCATACTTGCAGTATTAATAAAAAAGGAATTGCTTATTCCTATTTTGGGCGGCATATTTTTTATGGAAACAATTTCTGTTATTGTTCAAAGATTATATTTCAAGTATACAAAGAAAAAGTATGGTGAAGGCAGAAGAATATTTAAGATGGCACCGATTCATCATCACTTTGAAATGCTTGGCTGGCCGGAACCAAAAATAGTTGTCCGTTTTTATATTGTGGCCATAATATTGGCTATAATTAGTTTAGCCTCATTCAAAATAAGATAATGGATATAAAAAATAAAAATATAACCATAATAGGCGCGGTAAAAAGCGGAGTCGGCGCGGCCAAATTAATTAAAAAACTTGGCGGTCATCCGTTTGTAAGCGATTCCGGTACGGAATCAAAGTTGACTGCGTATATAACAAAATTAAAAGCCGCGGATATCGAATTTGAAATCGGCTCACACTCGGAACGTATTTTTCAATGTGAGATAATGGTTGTGAGCCCCGGTGTTCCTTCGAATGCCGAGGTATTGGTAAAAGCCAGGGAGAAGGGAATTAAATTAATAAGCGAGATAGAATTAGCCGGATATTTTTGTAAAGGAAATATAATAGCTATTACGGGAACTAACGGTAAAACCACCACAACAAGTCTTTGCGGGCATATAATGAATGCCTGCGGTTTTAAGACTTACCTGGCCGGCAATATCGGTTTAGCGTTTTCGGAAATAGCTCTTGATGTAAAAGAAGATGAATTCGTGTCTCTTGAAGTTTCCAGCTTCCAGTTGGATTTGATCGACGGGTTCAAACCAAAAGTTGCAATGATTCTTAATATAACTCCGGATCACTTGAACAGGTATGAAAATAAATTTGAGAATTATATTAATTCAAAATTAAGAATTTATAAAAATATGGATGCCGGAGATTGCCTTGTATTGAACAACGATGATGAAGTTCTCACAAAATCATTAACAAAACGTAACAGCAAGGACCTATTCTTTTCGTTAAATAAGGAACAAAACAACGGTTGCTATGTAAAAGATGGAAAAGTAATCTTTGCGAGAGACGGCAAAGAAGAATTTTCTTGCGGCATCGCCGATATTAACCTGAAAGGCGAGCACAACATTGCAAACGCTATGGCATCTATTTGCGCGGCAAAAATATTCGGCGGAGACAACAAAAAAATAACCGGGGCACTTTCATCATTCCAAGGTGTTGAACATAGATTGGAATTTGTAAGAGAGATAGACGGAGTAAAATTTATAAACGATTCCAAAGCAACTAACGTCGACTCGGTTTGGTACGCTCTTAAAAGTTTTGATGAACCTATCTTTTTGATTTTAGGTGGGCTAGACAAGGGCAATGACTATAATCAAATAAAAGATCTTGTATTGAAAAATGTTGTTAAGATTTATGCCATTGGTTCTTCGGCGGATAAAGTTTTTAATTTCTTTCATTCCTTTGTTAAAGTGGAAATAAAACCAAGTTTACAGGAAGTTGTGTTGGCCGCAAACAACGAAGCTAGACAAAATGAAATTGTTCTCCTTTCACCCGCGTGCGCAAGCTTTGATATGTTTGATAGTTACGAACACAGAGGAAAAGTATTTAAAGAAGCGGTAAACAATTTATAATATGAAAAAATTAGCCGTAATAATATTTCTAGATGCGTTTGCGTTAATGCTGCTAGGTTTGATCATTGTTATGAGCGCAAGCAGCACTTACAGCGAATTTAAATTCGATAGTCTTTTCCATTTGTTTAATTCGCATCTGTTTAAGGTTATATTCGGAATTATATTAATGACGGGCTTCAGCTTTATTCCGTACGAGATTTATAAAGATTTCAGTAAGCCGATGATGCTTGGCATTACGGTTATATTGGCTGTTACTTTATTTGTTGCCCCGGATATTAAAGGTGCCGGCAGATGGATTAACCTCGGGTTCTTTTCATTTCAGCCGGCTGATGTTGCGAAATTAATTTTACTTATACATCTGTCGGTACTTCTTGAAGCAAAAAAAGAAATCATTGGAAATTTTAAAGAAGGATTTTTTTATCTGTTCTTATGGGTCATCATAATATCGGCATTAATTTTAATCCAGCCGAATGTTAGCAACGGGATTTTATTAATCGTTGTTTCGTTAGCTATGCTTTACGTGGGCGGCGCAAAGCTAAAACATATTTTTACGTCGGCTTTTGCGTGCCTCGTTGCAGGTGCAATTGCGGCTATGCTGATGCCTCACTCAAGAGTTAGAATTCTAACGTTTCTCAGCAGCGCGCAGCACGGCGGTTCACCGAATATACAAGTGAAGCAAGCTTTGTTGGGATTGGGAAGCGGAGGCTTTTTCGGCGTAGGAATGGGGCACAGCCTGCAAAGTAATTTGTTTTTACCGGAAGCTTACGGCGATTTTATTTTTGCGATACTCGGAGAAGAACTGGGATTTATCGGTTCGGTTATTGTTTTGTTCGGCTTTTTAATTTTATTTATAGCCGGTATAATCATAGCTAAAAAAGCTAAAGACACATTCGGCCAGTTGCTCGCATTTGGTATTACATTTTCAATTATCATTTATACATTTGTTAATGTTGCGGTATCAACTGGTTTGGTACCCACTACAGGCCTTCCGCTTCCTTTTATAAGTTACGGCGGAACTTCATTAACGTTCTTATGTATTTCAGTAGGAATTTTAGTAAACATTGCGCTGGCCAATTCAATTCAGCAGAACAGCGCAAATCAAGCTTCGCCGGAGGTAAAGCGGGCATGAAAAAAAAGCAAACACAATATAGATTCATGTTTGCAGGCGGGGGGACAGGCGGCCATTTGTTCCCGGCTATTGCAGTTGCCGATAAGATAAAAGTTTTATTGCCGGAAGCGGAAATTCTATTTATAGGTACAAGATCCAGGATTGAAGGAAAAGTTGTTCCTAAATTAGGATATAAATTCAAATCAATATGGATAAAGGGATTTTCAAGAAAATTGAATCTGGAAAATCTGTTATTCCCTGTTAAACTGCTGGTTTCAACAATGCAATCATATTTCATCAATTTGAAATTTAAACCGGCGGTTGCAATAGGCTCAGGCGGTTACGTTTCGGGGCCCGCGGTTTTCGGCGCATCTAAAACCGGCGCAAAAGTTATTTTGCTTGAACAGAATAGCTATCCGGGCGTTACAACACGGCTGCTTGAAAAATATGCTGTTGAAGTTCATTTGAGCTTTGAGGATTCGAAAAAATATTTTAAAGATAAAACTAAATTATTTGTTACCGGTAACCCTGTAAGAGAAAATCTTTCAACCGTAAATAAAAACGACGCTTTAAAAAAATATGAACTGGCTTCGTCAAAAAAAACGCTTTTAATATTGGGCGGCAGCCTTGGAGCTTATTCTTTGAATGAGGCAATTGCAAAATCGATAAAGAGGTTTGAAGAAAAAGGTTTGCAAATCATCTGGCAAACCGGCATGAATTATTATGATAATTATAAAAACCTGACTTCAAAAAATATAAAGGTGATGGCCTTTATTGAGGAGATGAACCTGGCGTATTCTGCTTGCGATATTTTATTGGCTAGGGCCGGCGCAACAACTATAGCTGAATTATCGGCTCTTGGTATTCCGTCAATATTGGTGCCTTCTCCTAATGTTGCAGAGAACCATCAATATTTTAATGCAAAATCTTTAGCCGATAAAAAAGCCGCAATATTAATTGAAGATAAAAATTTGAATGAAGAATTGGAAAACGGTATTTATTCTTTATTGAATGATGATATTCTTCTTGCTGAACTTAAAAAGAACGCGTTATCTTTAGGCAAGCCTGATGCGGCCGAGATAATAGCAAAGAATGCAATTAAATACGCACAGTCAATATGAACGAAGAAAACAGGAAAAACGTTTTCAAATATAACATGTCGTTTTATTATCAATCGACAATTATATACTTTATTGTTTTTATTATTTATGTCGTGGTAAGAGGTGAGTTTGTTGAGAACTCTTTCAAACTGATTACGAAAGATCCGATAATTTATTTCTTTGCTATCATCGTGTTTGTTTCGTTGATAAGTCTTTTATATAATCTTTATAAGAGCAGGCATTTAGAAATTGTAGGCGACAGGATATTGTTTATAGACAGATTTAAAACTAAGTTTTTCACCATTGATCAGATAGATAAAATTAAAATATCCAGGCCGAGAAGAAGATTAAACAACAGGGCTTTTAGAACGGTAAAAATAAAATTAAAAAATAGGCGGCGGCAAGTGCTTATAAGGCCATATGATTATGAGAATGATGAAGAGCTGTTAAACAAGTTGCATGAAATAAAAGAGAAATTAGAAAGCAGATAAATGTTCAAGAATATTAAAAAAGTACATTTTGTTGGTATCGGCGGAATAGGTATGAGCGGCATAGCCGAAATATTATTAAGTCAGGGGTTTGAAATATCCGGTTCCGACAAAGCATTAACAGATATAACCGCTCACCTGGCCAG
>DAIERC010000008.1 GCA_027347125.1 Ignavibacteriales bacterium | reverse complement strand
GGCTTAATTGACATAGTTGGCGCGGAAATAATTGACGCCGAGCTGCTTCCCTTCTATAAAAAAGATACTTTCTTTAACATGAACAAAAGAGACGATTACGACATTGTAAAAAATAGATTAGAAATATCCGGCAACGTCTCCGCTTAATAATTACAACCTAATTCTTGAACTTAAGTTTAAACCTGCACTTAAATTATTCCCAATTTTCCCAAAACAAATCTTGATTCAGGTGAAGCAAAAATTAATTTGATCACTAAAAAATATTACTGTTACTTGCCTGTATAAACTTTTGTCCGCAAATAAAAGTTGCCAGCATTTTCCCATCCAAAAGAAACAATATATTGTTTTTTCTTTTTTATGAAAAAGGAAAACGAATTACTATTCATTTAATAAAAAATTTCTTGCACATACAAGTGGCAAAGAATTTGATATTTATAAATACCAAATATTAAGGCTCATTTGTTTTATACATGGAAAATTTAGACAATATAGAAGTACCTTTATTCCCGATAAGCGTAGCGGCCAGGATACTTGATATATCGGTTCATACCTTGAGAATGTATGAGAGAGAAGGATTAGTAGTTCCGTTTAAAAAAAAATCAAACCACAGGCTATACTCCAAAGCGGACATTGAGAGATTAAACTGTATAAGAAGAGCCATTAATGAGAGCAAGATAAGCATCAATGGAATAAAAACAATTTACTCCTTAATTCCATGCTGGGATATTATAAAGTGCTCGTCGAAGGATAGAGAAAACTGTGAAGCGTATAAATCTCACTCAAACCCATGCTGGACTTTTAAACATTCGGATAACATTTGCGCTACGAATGAATGCAGAGATTGTTCAGTATACAAAGACTACGGCGAATGCAAGAGTTTAAAAGAAAAATTGATATCTGTTATAAAGTAATAATTAAATTTTTTAGTTAAAAGAAATACGTTTATCGACATTTATAAGAATCGGAGGTAATGCTTGGAGAAGAAAATCTCTCGGCGGTCTTTCCTAAAAATAAGCGGTACTGTGGGTACCGGAGCAGCCGTCGGTTTATCGGCTTCAACTTCAAAAACAAAAGCGGCTATTAGAAAAGAGCCAAAAAAAATTGAAAAGATTCCAAGTACTTGCGAACAATGTTTTTGGAGATGCGGAATAATAGCTACTGTTGAAGACGGTAAATTAGTAAATATAGAAGGTAATCCTCTTCACCCTAATAACAGGGGTAAAATTTGCGCGCGCGGTAACGCAGGTGTTTCGCTGGTGTACGAAAAAGATCGTCTCAAAAATCCTATGATCCGCGTTGGTGAAAGAGGCAGTGGAAATTGGAAAGAAGTGAGCTGGAAAGAAGCTTTGGATTACACCGCCGAGAAATTACTTGCCGTTGCAAAAAAATACGGCGTTGAATCTAATGCTCTGTTCTCTCACGGCGCCTCCGGATATTTCATTAGCGATATGTACAAATTTTGGGGTTCTCCCAATAGTGCCGCACCTTCATTCGCGCAATGCAAAGGCTCCAGAGATGTTGGCTACGAGTTAACTTACGGCGAAAACTTAGGCTCGCCTGAAAGAATTGATCTATCCAACGCAAAAGTAATTACACTTATCGGCAGCGCTCTAGGTGAAAATATTCACACTGGGCAAATTATAGATTTTACAGATGGACTTGCCAACGGCGCACAATTAATTGCCGTCGATCCGCGCTTTTCTACCGCCGCTAGTAAAGCTAAATGGTGGCTGCCAATAAAACCCGGAACCGATACTGCACTGGTACTGGCATGGATAAACGAAATTATAAATCAAAAAGGATACGATGAAAATTTTGTTAGAAATTCTACTACCGGTTTTTCGGAACTCGTTTCTCATGTAAAAGAATTTACTCCGGAGTGGGCCGAAAAAATTACTGAAATTCCGGCAAGCACAATTAGAGAAACCGCCAGAGCTATGATGGATGCTAAACCGGCTGTTCTAGTTCATCCAGGCCGCCACGTTGCATGGTACGGAAATGATGTTCAGCGTGCAAGAGCCATGGCTATACTTTCGGCCATACTTGGTATTTGGGGACAAAAAGGCGGTTACTTCCTTAAGTCTGCTTTCCCTGCAAGTTACAATGCTCTTAATATTCCGGATGCACCAAAACCAAAGAGAGAAAGGGTTGACGGTGCAGGTTACCGTTTCCCGTTTGCTAATCCCGATGAAGGTTTAACGCAAGAATTGGTTAAGGCTACTCTTTCTCAGCAACCTTATCCGATAAAATCATGGATGGTGTTCGGCCAGAATATTTTTAATAGCATACCCAATAAAAGAGACACAAGAAAAGCTATTGACAACTTGGACTTTTACGCGGTGGTTGATGTAAGGCCTACCGAACCTACCTGGTATGCTGATGTTGTTTTACCCGAAGATACATACCTGGAACGGTACGATTCTTTAATGACGGTAACAGGATGGTATAAGCAATATGTATCTTTAAGGCAGCCGGTTGTAAAAAGACAACACAACACAAAACCCGGATGGTGGATTGCAATGGAACTTGGTAAACGGCTGGGGCTATCGGCTTACTATCCATATAATGATTACGAAGATGTAATTAAATACCAGCTTAAAGATTCCGGAATATCATTTACTAAACTTAAGAAAGACGGCGTTGTAACCTTCCCGGCTAAAATTTATTTAAATCCGGGTGAATCTTACCAGTTCAAAACTTCTGATAAAAAAGTTCATCTTTATTCTAAAGAACTTAAAGATTTAGGCTTTGATCCGCTGCCTAAATATGAGCCTGTAAATGATCCCGGCAAAGGTTATTTCAGGTTGGTTTATGGTTTAATGCCCGTTCATTCGCACGGTAAAACCGAAAGCAATCCATGGTTAAACACAATTATTTCCGAACCCCATCTCTGGATAAATGAAACCATCGGAAGAAGCATGGGATTGAAAAATGATGATGAAGTAATTGTTGAAAACCAGGACGGCATAAGGTCTGATAAAATAAAAATACTTATGACCCCCGGTATGAGACCCGACGCTGTCTTCCTTCCTCACGGCTTTGGAGGTAACGACAGAGGTTTGTTGGATTATACTAGGCGGAATGTATCGGATAATAATCTTATCTCCAAATATAATGTCGATCCTATAAGCGGCGGCACCGGTCTGCGTGTAAATTTTGTTCGGCTGCTTGTAGATGATAACCCATTAACACCTACCGTTGAGGTTAGCATGACCGGTGTTTCGGCAACTAAGGTTTCAGGAGTTCAACAGCAGGAGGAACAAAATAGAACATTTAATATTCAACCGAAGAAAAAAGAATCGGCAATAAAAGAAGGATGCTAGGAGGAAAAAATGAGTAAATATGCAATGGTAATTGATATGGACCGATGCGTTGCTTGCCATGCATGTGAAGTAGCGTGCCGCTCTCACTATGATGTGCCGGTTCCTTATTACCGAAATTGGGTTCACGACTTACGTCCCGAAGGCGTTTATCCGGATATTAAAAAAGTAAGTTATGTTGGCTTGTGTAACCATTGCGACGATGCGCCGTGCGTTAAAGCCTGTCCAACCGGAGCAACATATGAGAGAAAAGACGGCGTTGTTGTTGTTGATAAAGATTTATGCATTGGTTGCGGCCTTTGCATTGAAGCCTGCCCCTACGGCGCAAGATACATAAACCCTGTTATAGAAAAAGTTGATAAATGCGATTTCTGTATTGATAGAGTTGAACAAGGCGTGGAGCCGGCCTGCGTTGCAACTTGTATCGCAAGCGCAAGAATTTTCGGCGACATGGATGACCCCGATTCAAAAGTTTCGCAACTAATTGCTAACGGCGCTCAGCCTAATGTATCGGAAAAGGTAAACGTCGGCCCAAATATTTATTACCTAGACAGCCATGGTAATTTCCCCGTAGTTCAAGCCGCATTTCCACCCAAATTACCGCACATGCCCACTCCTCAAAAAATGTGGACAAAAGTTTTGCGCCCGTTATTCTGGCTGGCAATCGGCGGTACCTTCTTAGGACAGCTTGTGGCATTTTCTACACAATTATTTAAAGGCGAAAGTGACATTAAGGAGTAAACGATGGGACAAAGAATAAGTAAACTAAACGACGATATTGCTCTTGATCATGATTTGTTAAAGGGTCCAAGGCATTTAACATTTGATGAAAAACGTATTCTTGCAAACCGGGTTATGAAGAAACACGGAGTTGGCGGCGTAACCTTGCACTGGGTAAATGCCATATCATGGTTTTTATTGATATTTACCGGCACTGCGCTTCTTTCGGCAAGCTATTTACAATTTGCTCCGGACTGGTATATAAACATGATGGATGGAATTTTTGGAACCAGAAGCGCCATGCTACATTTTCATATTGCGGTTGGAGTATTTTGGGTAACTACTCTTTTACTCTATGGCATATTCGGTTATAAAAATTACCTGTTAGATTTTATAAAACATGACCTGACAATCGACAAAGACGATATCAACTGGTTTCCTGCCAAAGCGAAAAATCTTGCAGGCAAGTTAAGCCATTATCAAATGCCGGCACAAGGCACATATAACGCCGGGCAAAAGGCATACGCCGTAGTTGTAGCTTTTAGTACCGTCACTTTGGTGATAACCGGACCTATAATGGCTTTCCATATCGGCTCTACAACAATAATTCAATGGGCAATGATGCTTCATTTCGTTGCAACCATGTCGGTTTTTGCAGGTGTATTTGTTCATGTGTACATGGCAGCTCTTTTCCCGGAAGAACGCCCCGCATTCTTTTCCATGATTACCGGTAAGGTCAATGAATTGTACGCATACCTTCATCATTATAAATGGTGGAAAGAAATAAAAAATGAAGAGCATATGTTTTTTGCCGAAGAGCTGAAAAAAGACGGTATTCATTTACCGGAATTAGAGCAATGCAAAAACATTAAAGATCACCAGGCGCATGTTTATAACATTGAGGAAAAATAATTATGAAAAAGAAATTGTGGGATCCCGTGTTCGGCGGGGTAATGATAGGAATAGCTATCATTCTTACCTTTTATATTTCTGGTAGAGGCCTTGGGGCTTCGGGCGCATTAACAGCATTCGCAGCAACCATCCAGAATTGGATATTGCCTTCGGTAACCCAATCAAGCGAATATTTCTCTAAATACTTTGCAAACGGTGCAAACCCTCTTAACGATTATCTTGTTTTTTTGGTAATCGGTGTAATGATAGGAAGTTTTATCGCCGGAATCGTTTCAAAAGATATGAAGCTTGAAGTGTTAAAGGGACCGAACATTTCTAACAAAGGAAGATTGTGGTACGCTCTTGTAGGCGGAGTACTAGTAGGTTATGCTGCCAGGATGGCAAGAGGTTGCACAAGCGGCCAGGCATTAGTGGGTGGCGCCGAACTATCCGTTGGAGCGTGGGCATTTATGTTCTCAATTTTTGCAGGCGGATTTGCAGTTGCATATTTTATTAGGAGGCAATGGATATGATAGGACCACTGGTAAAAAACGGTATTATCTCCGGGGGTGTTAACACACTTTTTGCTGTGTTAATCGGTATTTTATTCGGTTATGCTTTACAGCGCTCCGGGTTTACCAATTCAAAAAAAATAGCCGCTGCATTTTACATGAAAGATGTTGATGTACCGGTTGTAATGTTTACCGCTATTATTACGGCTTCAATCGGTTTATGGGGATTATCCCTGCTCGGTTTAATAGATCTCGGCAAATTTTATTTTCTGCCTTCCTATTTATTACCGATGGTTGTCGGCGGTTTTATTTTCGGAATAGGAATGGCCGTGGGAGGTTTTTGTCCCGGCACTTCAATCGCCTCAATGGTTACGGGAAAAATAGATGCGATGGTTTTTGTAGGCGGATTTTTATTAGGAAGTTTATTATTCGGCGATTTATACCCGCTGTGGGATAAATTCTATAATTCGGATTCGAACGGCGTATGGCGCATAGATCAGCTCTTTAATATTAATGTTGGCCTTGCTGTTCTTTTAGTTACTCTGCTGGGAGTTTTCGGCAGTATCGGAATGCGAAAATTACAATATAAGTTCTGGGGTAAAAATGATTAAAGTATCTAAAAAATTTCCCTTGGTTGGATTAGGATTATTCATCGCTTTAATTCTAGCATTCTTTCCTACTTCATCGTTTATAAGCAAACCGTTTGTGGTAGATGCCCAATTAAAGCAGCAACAATTTAATGAGGCGGGCATTTTTACTGTTTCTCCGTTTGTAGCCGCACAATATTATTCGTTGAATAAATCAAATTGTTATTGGATCGATATAAGAGATACAAAATACTTTGATAAAGAACATTTAAAACCGGCATTAAACCAAAACCTTACACAGCTTCAAAACTCAAGCTGGAATCCAGATGATCTTATTCTTGTATATGGCAACAATACCGGCGACGCGCAGGAGGCGGTTGCATTATTAAGGCAGGTTAAAAACGCCAGGGCATTTGCCGTAAAAGGCGGCTTTGATGCAGTTAAAAAATATTTAATAGATCCAATCGGGATTTCAATTACATCCCAGTTAAACGACAAAGACCTTAGCACGCTTGTTGAACTTAGAAGCAAGCTTTCCGGTGAAAAAGCCTCGCCGGGCCAATTGCTAGATAAGCTGAAAAGCGGCAAGTCAAAAGCTATAAAAGAAGGTTGTTAATTAAAAAAGAGAAGCGCAATATGTACAAATATTTTGCTTCTCTTTTTAATATTATCTGCACTCAATTTTTATTAGCCTTAAGTTCAATCAGAAGGGGTTTGTACTGTTTGTCCTTTTCTTTAAATCATTATTTCTCTCAATAGCCTTATTCATAATCTCATAAAGGAATATTTATGAAAATAATATCACGAATCTTATTTTTCATTACGGTTATTTTAACCATACCTGCGTTCTCTCAAACCGGAACCAGGCTTGTTGGCTTCGATGCAAGAACTATCGGGCGCGGCGGTGTAAGCCTTGGTTATTTTGATAACTCCGGTTTGCTGATGACAAATCCTGCCGGTATTTCTTTCCTTTCAAGTTCAATGCTTGATGCTAATTTTTCTTTAATGGTGCCTTCACTTCATTTTAAAAATACATTAAATGATAAAGACGGTAAGACAAATTATTTTCCTATGCCGGATGTTTCCTATGTTAACAACCCGGATGACAATTTAACATGGGGCGTCGGATTTTTTACTCAGGGCGGTATGGGCGCCGATTTTACATTAAACCATGCCTTGTTTGTTGACCGGAGCGGAAATTATATTCCACAGGATTATCATTCGAAGTTGGCAGTTATGCAGGGCGGACCTTCCGTATCATATAAAATTACTCCTTCATTTTCAGTAGGCATTTCGGCCCATCTTGTTTACAGCATGCTCGAGTTTAAAATGCCTTACAGCCTTTCTCCATCGGTAATGAACGGTGTTGTTAATCCGCAAACAGGAATGACGTTTGGCCAGATGTTTTCCGCGTCCCCGGCTCAAGGCGGTTTTGGATATCAAGAAGTAACAGCCGCCGCCGATATGAATAATTTAACGGCTATTAGCTTTACAGGTAAAATAGGCTTTGCTTATAAAGTTGACGACCGGCTTTCTTTCGGTTTAACTTATTCCCTTCCTACTTCGTTAACTTACAAAAACGGTAAAGCCACAATGGACATGACCGCTCAGTTAAACGATGCTTTTGGAAAAGCAGTTATGGGTTACATGGCTCAAAACCCGGGCTCAAGCCAGCAGCAGGCACAGGGCGCGGTTATGCAGCAGTTCACCCAGATGGGAATTGATTTGTCAAAAGGTGCTGCCGATAACTATTATCTTCAAACAAAGTTAAAGCTTCCACAATCATTGGGTTTAGGAGTTTCATACAAAGCAACAAACGCATTAAACTTCGGCTTAGACCTTGAATGGATTAATTGGAAAAACGCTTTTGATTATATGAATCTTAGCCTTTCGAACGGGACAAACCCGAACATCCAGAAAATGATGGGCAATAACGGAAGCTTTGACATTAACTTCCCTATGAATTGGAAAGATGTAATATTGGTTAAACTCGGCGGTGAGTATGATGTTAATAATGATTTAACAATACGCGCAGGTTTTGCTTACGGAAATAACCCGGTTCCTTCTTCAACTATTTTCCCGGTATTCCCGGCAATTGTTGAAAGCCATGTTATGCTAGGCGCCGGTTATAAGCTAACCGGTAAACTAATGTTAAACGCTGCCTATGAATTAGGCATAGATAAAAAAGAAACAGCCGATACTCCAAGCGTTATTGCAAACGAATATAACGGAAGCACAAGCGAACTTGGCACAAATCTTTTCCATATATCTTTGTCCTGGAATCTTTAAATAAAATTTCAAATAAAAGATGACATCCTTAAAAAAAGATGTCATCTTTTCGGTTTATTGCATTCCCCCATACGTGAAGAATAGCACTCCCGTTTAAATATATTACTAAACACGTTGCGGGTAATAAGTAAGTTTTTTACTTTCAATTCAAAATATTTTCCTACCACATTAAAATAGAGGAACAGAAATGGTAAAAGATAAAATTGTAGAAGCATTAAACCATCAATTAAATTCAGAGTTGTTTTCTTCGTATAAATACCTGGCAATGGCGGCTTACCTTGAGAACGAGAACCTTAGCGGTTTTTCTCACTGGATGCAGCTTCAATCGCAGGAAGAATACGGACATGCAATGAAGTTTTACGGATATATTCTTCAGGTCGGAGGCAAAGTAAATCTTCAAAATATTACTGCATCAAAAGAAACCTGGAAATCGGTTAGTGATGTATTTGAAGAAACATTAAAGCACGAACAGGAAGTTACAAAATCAATATACGATATAATGGATTTAACACTTGCCGATAAAGACCATGCTACAAGCATTTTCCTTCAATGGTTTGTAAACGAACAGGTTGAAGAAGAAGCAACCGCCGACAAAATACTTAAAAAGATAAAACTGGTTGGCGATACAAAAAACGGATTATTTTTACTTGACAGGGAAATGGGAATGCGCGCAGCTAAATAAGAAAAGCGAAATGTCAAAAGTCAAATGTGAGACGTGAAAGGTAATACGTATAAAATATTTCTTTCATATTTCGCGTTTGACTTTTTAAATTAGATCAATTTTTTATTTCGGCCAACGGAATCGCCGTATGACGCATCGAATGAACTTTGTTTGCGACAGGCAATTCAACTGATTTTCCGACTCTTGCTTCAAAGTAATCTCTAAATCTTGTTACAGTATATCTAACAGGCCACGCGGCTGCTTCGCCTAGGGCGCATATTGTATTGCCTTCGATATTACTTGCGATGCTTATTAAAAGATCAAGGTCTTTAGTTGAACCTTCGCCTCT
>DAIERC010000499.1 GCA_027347125.1 Ignavibacteriales bacterium | reverse complement strand
TCACAAATTGATATTCGTCCGATTAGAGATTTTGACGCATTCGTTGGCCAAACAATGGATTTCAAAGTTGTAAAAGTTAACATACCCACAGAGAACGTTGTTGTTTCACATAAAGTTCTTGTTGAGGAAGAAATTGCCGATCAAAGAGACGCGATTCTTAACAGCCTTGAAAAAGGCCAGATACTTGAAGGTACCGTAAAAGCTATTACCGACTTCGGTGTATTCGTTGATCTTGGCGGCGTAGACGGACTTATTCATATTACAGATCTTAGCTGGGGCAGAATTAATCATCCTAACGAAGTTGTTAAACTCGATCAAACAATTAAAATAGTGGTTACGGATTTTGATGAAGAAAAGAAGAGAATCTCTTTAAGCTTGAAGAAGCTTCTTCCCCATCCTTGGGAAAATATCGACAACAAATACAAAGTTGGCGATAAAGTTTCGGGCCGTGTAGTTTCTCTTACCGATTACGGCGCATTTATTGAGATAGAAAAAGGTATAGAAGGCTTAATACATAATTCCGAAATGAGCTGGACACAACATATCAAACATCCTTCACAGGTTGTTGCTATGGGCCAGGTTGTTGAAGCGGTTATACTTAGCCTTGATAAAGATGAAAAGAAAATTTCCCTCGGTATAAAACAACTTGAACCGGATCCATGGGATTCGTTAATGCAAAAATATCCGGTAGGTTCCAAGCACACGGGCATCGCAAGAAACTTGACTAACTTTGGTGTTTTCGTTGAACTTGAACCAGGTGTAGACGGCTTAGTTCACATATCCGATCTTTCATGGACAAAGAAAATCCGCCACCCCGGTGAAGTTGTAAAAAAAGGCGAAAAACTTGAAGTTATTGTTTTAGGCGTAGATGTTGAGCAAAGAAAAATTTCATTGGGACACAAACAGGTTGAAGACAACCCATGGAATCAATTTGAAAAGCTTTACGCTGTTGGAATAGAAACAGAAGGTAAAATTGTTAGAATAATTGAAAAAGGGTTAATTGCCGAATTACCGGAAAAAGTTGACGGTTTTGTTCCCGCAACTCAATTAACTCCTTCTAAAATAAAAAATATTGCCAATCATTTTCCTGTTGACGATTCTATTCCGTTAAAGGTTATTGAATTCGACAAGGAAAACAAAAAAATCGTTCTCAGTGCAATTGCCGTACTAAAAGATAAGAGCGAAGATGAAATACGCGCTTATCTTGATAAACATAAACTGGATAGACTTTCGGTTCAGGAAATTCAAAATGCCGACACAGGTTCTGTTGACGCATCCGACTTCCCGATTTTCGAAATCAACGATGAAAATCAGTCCAGCCAATCGCATGAAAAAAACGATTAATACTCTTGGTTAAATGTTAAATCAGAGCGGGGGCAATCTCCCGCTCTTCATTTTTTAAAGTCTTCATATTATGTCCGGAAAAGTAGCATTACATACTCTAGGCTGCAAACTCAATTTCTCCGAAACATCAACTATCGGAAATCAATTTCTAAGCAAAGGTTTTGAAATAGTTGATTTCAAAGACAGTGCGGATATTTATGTTTTAAATACATGCACTGTAACCGAGAACGCAGAAAAAGAGTGCAGGCAAATTGTACGCAGGGCTTTAAGGCAAAACCCGAACGCTTATGTTGTTGTTACAGGATGTTACGCGCAACTTCGCCCCGAAGAGATATCTAAAATTGATGGCGTTGATTTGGTATTAGGCAGCAAAGAAAAATTCGATCTCTTTTCTTTTGCAGATGATTTTGAAAAACAAGAGCTTGCTTGCGTGTATGTGTCCCCTACCAAGGATTTAAATGAATTTGGCCCGGCACATTCCACCGACGCAGACAGCCGAACAAGAGCGTATTTCAAAATTCAAGACGGATGTGATTATAAGTGTTCGTTCTGCACAATACCTTTGGCCCGCGGTAACAGCAGAAGTATGACGCCGGAAAATGTTTTATCGGATTTCAAATCTTTAGTTGAAAAAGGTTATAAAGAAATTATTCTTACCGGTGTTAACGTAGGCGACTACGGTAAAGCGTTTGACACGAATCTTCCTGGCTTATTAAAAAATATGACTGAAGTGCCGTGAAATTTTAGAATAAGAATTAGTTCCATCGAACCAAATTTACTTACCGATGAAATTTTGGAATTTACCGCGAACAATGAAAAGATGTGCAAACATTTTCACATTCCGCTTCAAAGCGGCAGTACCAAAATACTTAGGCTGATGCAGCGAAGATACAAAACGGAAGATTATTATAAACTGATTCAAAAAGCAAAATCTTTAATACCAGAACTTGGTATAGGTGTTGACGTTATTGTTGGTTTCCCGGGCGAATCGCAAAATGATTTTAACGAAACGCATAGTTTCCTTCGCGATTTGCCGGTATCTTATCTGCATGTGTTTACGTATTCGGAAAGACCGAACACAAAGGCAATAGAAATGCCTAACCCGGTAGATGTTCAAGAAAGAAGAAGAAGAAACAATGTTTTAAGAATTTTAAGTGAGAAAAAGAAAAACGCATTTTATAAAGAAATGCTTAATCAGGAAATTGAGGTCCTTTTTGAAGCCGAAAATGATAACGGGCTTATAAAAGGATTTTCATCAAATTATGTTCGAACAGGTCATTTATTTACTCCTGAGCTGGTGAACAAATTCGCAAAAGTTAAAATTAAGTCGATAAATGATGGAATATGCCTCGGAGAAATTCAGGGGACTAAAAAATCAATTGACTTAATTGCATGTTAATTCTAAACTTACAGTTAAAAAAAATGAAAATAATTGCCGTATTTATTCTTATCCTTTCGGGTATTTCGTTTGCCCAGTCCAATCAAAATTCAAATTTATTAAAATTACAAAACTCAATAACGAGTAATAATAATTATTTTAATGCTCAAAAAATTGATAATGTAAAACTTAGTTTTGCCCCGGCAAAAAAAAACGCGGGTGTTGCAATATTACTTTCATTTCTGCTGCCTGGCATGGGTGAAATGTATGCAGATTCATATTCCAGCGGAAAGTATTTTACTGTTGCCGAAGCCGGGTTGTGGGGTATTTATTTAGGAATGAATACTTACAGTAATTGGCAAAAGGACAGGTATAAATCTTACGCAGCATCTTCAGCCGGTGTTAATAATAGCGGGAAAGACGCAGATTTTTACGCCAACGTTGGAGCATATTTGAGCATCGATGAATATAACAACTCTATGGCCCTTGAAGGCAATTTTAACCAGATGTATAATACGCAAACACATTATTGGAATTGGCAAACCAATAATGACAGAAAAGCTTACCGCAGCATGTGGACTTCCGGCGAACAGGCTCATAACAATTTACGTTTTGTTATTGGTGCGCTTTTACTTAACAGGGTTATCAGCGCCATTAATGCGGTTCGGCTGGTCTCAGCATATAATAAAAATTTAAGTTCCGAGCTTGGCTGGAATGTTTCGATAGGTGTTCAAAATTATGAAACACTGCCGACACAGATAAACTTTAATTTTCAGACAAATCTTTAAGTTAAAAACGGGAAAGTTTTTTGCTTTCCCATTTTTACATTTCACCAACCTTTACTTCCGGTTGAATTTGAATATTTATTCTTATTTCGGGTACTACAATAACATTCATACTTTTAATAAAGCTCACGTCATTCGAAAAATTCCGGCAATAATGCAAAAGAAGAAATATTAATTTTTTTTAATGTTACATTAAGATTGTATTAATCTATTAGAGTTATTTTAGCTACGTAAATTCACAAAGGATTTACGATAGTAAATAATTTTTAATAAAAAAAGGATGAGAGGTACTATAATGAAATCTCGCATTATGTCATT
>DAIERC010000413.1 GCA_027347125.1 Ignavibacteriales bacterium | reverse complement strand
TTAACATGGCTATTGATCAGTATGATACCAAATGGTTTTCTTGCAGTGACGCCAACAGGCCCGGCTTATTTTATTTTAATGAAAACGGCACATTTAACAGCACCAACGATGATGAATCAGGATATCTTACTCAATCAGATGGACTGAACAGCAATTCAATATCATGTGTAGTTGCAGACGCGCGCGGCGACATTTGGGTAGGCACAAATGCCGGCGCAAACATTGTTAGCAACACGGGCAGCATTACATCAAACTCAGCCCCTCTATTCAGCATTACCAGCGTGTTTACTCTAAGGGAACAAACAATCAACTGTATAGCCGTAGATCCGTTAAATCAAAAATGGGTAGGAACAAACCAGGGTTTATTATACGTTAATTCGGACGGAACAAGTTTGCTCGCTGTTTACAATTCTCAAAACAGTCCTTTGTTAAGTGACGCGATAAGAAGCATTACAGTTGATAAAAATACCGGCACTGTTTACGTAGGAACCGACGAAGGATTAACGTCATTTAAAACACCTGCTATTCAACCGCAGGAAAGTTTTACCAAGTTGTTTGTTTACCCAAGCCCTTTTGTTTTGGGTAACAGCACAAATCAGTTAACAATTGATGGCCTGGTTAGTAATTGCAACATAAAAATAATTTCAATAAATGGTAAACTGATAAAAGAATTTTCCTCGCCGGGCGGAAGGGTGGCATACTGGGACGGTACGGACAATTCAGGCAACCGTGTAAGCAGCGGAGTTTATCTTGTGGTAGCTTATACTCAAGACGGCAACAGCGTGTTCACGGGTAAGATTGCCGTTATTAACAAATAGTATTTTTTCATATTTAAGCTGATTTTGATATTCGATGATAGACCTTTCCAATATCTCGCTGCAATTTAACGGGAAATATTTATTTAGCGACATAAATTATAAAATTAATTCAGGCGATAAAATTTCATTGGTCGGTGCCAACGGAACCGGTAAATCGTCACTTCTAAAAATAATTTCAGGCATAATACTGCCTGAATCGGGAAAAGTATTAAAGCAAAAAGGAATAAGCGTAGGATACCTTCCGCAGGAAAACATTACACACAAAGGCAAAACTCTTCTTGATGAAGCAAAATCGGCATTAACAGATATAATTACGTTGCAACAAAAAGAATCCGAATTAACCGATGAACTTAGCGGCGAAAATTTATCCGAAGAAGAAAAAGTAGATTTGGTAAATCAACTTGGCGAAGTACATCATCGCCTGGAAGAACTAGATTCTTACAGCGCGACATCAAAAGTTGAAAAGATATTACTCGGCCTGGGGTTTGAGGAATCTGATTTTGAAAGATACACCGATGAATTCTCCGGCGGATGGCAAATGCGTATCGCGTTGTCTAAAATACTTATTTCTCAAAACGATTTGCTGATGATGGACGAACCGACTAATCATCTAGATATTGACTCATTGGAGTGGCTTGTTGGTTTTCTTAAAAATTATTCCGGAGCGCTGCTTATTGTATCGCACGATAAAAGATTTGTAAACGCGGTTACAAATAAAACTCTTGAAATTTATCTTGGCAAATTCAATACCTTTAACGGCGATTTTAACGCTTACCTAAAATTCAAGGAAGAACGCGACAGGCTGGCAGTAAATCATTTTATACAGCAGCAGAAAAAAATAAAAGAAACTGAAAAATTTATTGAACGATTTCGATATAAAGCCACAAAAGCAAAACAAGTTCAAAGCAGAATAAAACAATTAGAAAAAATTGAAACGATTGACTTACCTGAATTTAACGAGGACATCAATATAAAATTTCCCGCGCCGCCGCCGAGCGGAAGAATAAATATGGATTTGAAAAATATATCCAAATCTTACGGCGATAAAGAGATTTTTAGAAATATTGATTTTCAAATTGAGCGTGGAGATAAAATAGCCTTTGTAGGCCCTAATGGCGCGGGTAAAACGACTCTTGCTAAAATTATTGCCGGTGTAATAGATTATAACAGCGGTGAAAGAATTCTTGGGCACAATACTATTATTTCATACTATGCTCAGGACGTTGCGGATAATTTAAACCCCGGTGCCGATATTATTGAAACATTAGAAAGTGCGTCGGAAGACCAGACAATAGGGCAATTACGCTCTCTCTTAGGATCGTTTTTATTTTCCGGCGATGATGTATTTAAAAAAGTTGGCGTTCTTTCGGGTGGCGAAAAAAGCCGCGTTGCGCTGGCTAAAATTCTCCTAACAAAAGCCAACTGCATTGTGCTTGACGAACCGACAAACCATCTGGATATTTCTTCGAAGCAAATTCTGCAAAAAGCGCTCAGCGAATTTGAAGGCTCTTTGATAATAGTATCGCACGATGTTGATTTTCTTTTACCGGTGGTAAACAAGGTGGTGGAAATAAGAAAAGGCGAAGTAAAATCATTTCTGGGAGGAATCGATTATTACCTCACTAAACGCGAACAGACTATGGCGGATGCGGATCCCGATTTTAAAGTTAAATCAGCGGAATCCGATATTGTTTCCAGGAAAGATCAAAAAAGGATTGAAGCGGAATTAAGACAA
>DAIERC010000411.1 GCA_027347125.1 Ignavibacteriales bacterium | reverse complement strand
AAGCATCAACTACCCTGGTAAGCGGAGCGAAAGAGGTATAATCTGTTCTTTGATCCAGCCTGTCATAGCCTTTCACCGGTTCAACAACGGCTATAAAATTGCTTAAAGCTGTAGCATCATTATTGTCGGCCAATCTGCGAATCATCATGCTCTGATTTTTTATATGGGCTAAGCCCAAATCTTCAAGCTCGAATGAAATAACATCGAGCCTCCGGTACATATCATCCATATCTTTAATGTTTTTGGGCGACCAAAATCTTTCGGCGATTGCCGCTGTTCTAGGCCATATTCTGGAATCAATATTTTCTGGTGAGACAAACTCCGCCCACATTGTCGCTTCGCCCCCTAGAACAAGCTTTTTCATGGCTTCCCCCAACGCCAGGCTGTCTGGATCAGGGTCTACCAGATAATGAGAAGCGGCAGATTGATTTAAATCGATATAATAACCGTTGGAAAGTACAACCTGGTATCCTTTAGTAACTGCATCTTTTAAAGATTTAATTCCCCGCCATGATTGAATAACAATATTCTTCGGCATACCGGGATGAAGTATTTCATCCCAGCCGACCATTTTTTTGTGATACTTTGTTAAAATTGCCAGCAGCCTTTTGTTAAAATAACTTTGCAGGGAATTATTATCCGGGATATTGTGCTTCTTCATAAAAGCTTGAATTTCAGGATTCGCGTCCCACTGCTTTCCGCTGTTCTCATCTCCCCCGATGTGCATATATTCATCCGGAAAAAGTTTACACATCTCTTTGAAAAATGCATCCAAAAATTTATAAGTCTTTTCAACTGTTGGATTGAAGGTCGGATCGAATACGCCCCATTTGCGTTCGATCTTATAAGGCACATGTGAGTCTGCCTGTTCGGCAGGCAAACTTGCATATTCAGGATAACCCGCAAACCAGCTTGTGGAGTGTCCCGGTAAATCAAATTCTGGTACTACCCTTATTCCTCTTTCGTTCGCATACTTAATAACATCTTTAACTTGATCTTGCGTATAAAATAATCCGTCCGAACCCATTCCGGTTAGTTTTGGAAATGTTTTGCATTCAACCCTAAACCCCTGATCATCACTCAGATTCCAGTGAAAAACATTCATCTTAACCGCAGCCATCCCGTCAAGATTTCTTTTTATAACATCCACCGGCATAAAATGACGGCTTACATCTATCATCAGCCCGCGCCATGGGAATCGCGGGTAATCTTTAATAACAACACATGGGAAATAGTACCCGTTTTGATCGGCGTTAAGAAGTTGCAAAAATGTTTCGATGCCTCTTAATGCACCGATATCGGTTTTTGAGGACAGCAATACTTGTTTTAACTTTATAACAAGTGTGTAAGATTCATCTTCAAAGAGTCGAACTTTCCCGGCGCGTTCAACAGAAATAATCATCGACGGGTTATTAACTTTTGAGTCTCGCTTTATATAATCTTGCGAAAAGAAAAAACCTGTTCTGCCAGATAATCTTCTCAACATTTTGCTTGCGGCATAATAAAGTCTTTCTGCAGGTTTGCCTTTTACCGTTACCGTAAATGTTGAATCCAGCCTGAGTTTGCCGCCTGTTAAATTTACATTTGCAGGCATCGGCATTAGGTTCAGATTTGGATTAGCGCCTTGCGGATAAATAATTAATCCGGATGAAGATACAAGCAAGATTACGAAATAAATAATTCTTCTAAGTCTCAATTTATTTTCCCTGTAAATAAAGATGAACTAAATCTTTAGTTTTTTTAACACTTAAAATAAAATAATTATTATTATTTCATAAAAATTTTGTACGACATTTTAAAAATATCTAATTAACTCATCTGTGTACTTTACTTTAAAAGGGATTCGGGTGCAAGATTTACCGCTTCAATATCCTTAAAGTATTTTACAGTGCCTACTTTTAATTCGTAGGTTGATTGTTCGTCGCAAACAATTATACCTTTCGGATGCAGTTGCAAAGCGCTCACGGTCCACATATGGTTTACTCCTTCTTCCACAACTTTAGACAGCGCTCTGGCTTTGCTTAATCCGCTTATAATAATTAATATTTCCTCCGCATCTAAAACCGTTTTTACACCTACGGTTAAAGCCGTTTTGGGCACCTTATTCAAATCATTATCAAAAAATCTTGAATTGGCTATTATAGTGTCCATGGTCAATGTTTTTACCCGTGTTAAAGAACCGAGCGATGAAGCCGGCTCATTGAAAGCTATGTGCCCGTCCGGCCCGATTCCGCCGACAAATAAATTAATGCCTCCGGCATTGCGAATTTTCTTTTCATAATCTTCGCATTCCTTCTCCAGGTTTTTCGCGTTGCCGTTCAGAATGTTTACGTACTTACTATCAACATCTATATGATTGAAAAAATTATTCCACATGAAAGAATGATAACTTTCCGGATGATCTTCGGGAAGACCGACGTACTCATCCATATTAAAAGTTGTTACATGCTTGAACGATACGATTCCTTTTTTATTTAGTTTGATTAGCTCTTTATACATTCCGGTTGGTGATGAGCCGGTAGGCAGCCCCAGTATAAAACGATTCTTTGCCGCCGGTTTGAACTCCTTTATTCTTGCGGCAACATAATTAGCCGCCCACTTTGAAACCAGATCATAAGTAGGTTGAATAATTAATCTCATGTGTGCCTCTTACTTATAAAATTGTAAATTATCATTTGCCGCCTCTTTCATAAGCCACTCTGCCGCCTAATATAGTCATGTTAACTTCATACTTATCGTTTATTACAACAATATCTGCATCTTTGCCTACAGCAAGAATTCCTTTCTTATGATCAAGGCCTAAAACTTTAACGCCATTTAGAGAAGCCATTCTAACTGCTTCGGTAATTTTAGCACCGGCAGTTTCAACCATATTTTTAACGGCAACATTTAGTGTTAAAGTGCTACCGGCAAGGGTTCCGTCCGCAAGAAAAGCTTTTTTCCCTTTCATAAATATTTTTTGGTCGGCAAACTCATACTCTCCTTCATGCATTCCGCCGGCGCGAATCGAATCAGAAACTAATATAATTCCGCTTGCACCCTTCAGTTTAATCAGCAATTCCATTACTGCCGGATGAACGTGTAGCGTATCTGCTATTAGTTCTATTTTTAATTCATTATGTAAAAGCGAACCGAGAATGATTCCGGGATGCCTATGATGAAACGGTTCCATCGCATTAAAAATATGGGTTACATGCGCCGCTCCGTTATCTATCGCATTTTCCACCTCATCATAAGTTGCCATAGAATGCCCGATTGAAAGAACCACGCCTTCCTTAGCGGCGGCTTGCATTACCGAAGCTGCGCCGGGAAGCTCCGGGGCAATTGTCATAATTCTTATCTTTCCTTTTGAAGCTTCCCACATCTTGTTCCATGATTCCACCGAAGGCTTCCATAAATAGCTTCCGTTCATCGCGCCCTTTAATTGTTTATTCAGGTAGGGGCCTTCCATATGAATGCCGCGTATGTTTGATTCGGGATACCGCTCAATATATTCAGCTAACCTTCGCAAATCATTGAGCAATTGCTTTTCCGGCTTGACAAATAATGATGCGAGAACGGTAGTTGATCCGTGTGCCAATAAATATTGACTGATCTTTTCTATGCTTTCTTCCGAGTCGTCGGCAAATCCATGCCCGGCTCCGCCGTGTGTAAGAAGATCGACAAAGCCGGGGCAAACAGTCATTCCTTTTACATCATACACCTTGCACTTTTTCGGTAATGTTGTTTCCGATGCTTTGCATAATTCGGAAATTTTCCCGTCTTCAAAAATTAATACTCCGTCATTCAAAACCCGAAAGGGTGTTATTATTTTCCCGCCAGTCAATGCCACTTTCATTTTTCAATCCTTAATTTTTTAATGACAATTTTCACAATACCGCTATGAATAAAATTTAATTACCAAGTATTTCCCACCCGCTCTTATTCATCTGGTAAAATATTATTCCTCCGAAGGTAAATCCGGCTATAAGAAAAATAATTCCCATTAACAAGCTGCCGAGTATTATTTGGCCTATACCAAATAGGAAAGAATAAATCATGGCAACACCTGAAACCCAATTAATTAAATTTAATATTCCGTCTTTTACCGGAATAATATCCGGAGCTTTCTTAGCAATTGGAGCCCAAAATCTTGCATTCGGGCGAACTCTTTTGTAAAACGATAATAACTTATCATCGGGTTCGGGGCTTGTTAAAAATGTTACCGTTATCCAAACAGTTGTCGTAAACGCAACAGTAATTAAAAGCAAATGAGCGAACTGTCGTGGATCATTCTCATTAAAATGAAATCCGAATTGAAGGATTAATGAAATGGTAAAAGCAGCAATCATAGCGGAAATTTCGCTCCACGCGTTTATCCGCCACCAGAACCAACGAAGTATGTAAACCAATCCTGTACCCGCACCTATGGCCATTAAGAACTGCCACGCGCTTGCAATTGAATCCATATAAAAAGTAACTACGGTTGAAAGTATCATTAGTGTCATCGTTACTAACTGGGAAAATTTAACATAATGTTTTTCAGATTTTGTTTTCACATATCTTTTGTAAACGTCATTAACCAGGTAGCTCGCTCCCCAGTTAAGCTGTGTTCCTATTGTAGACATGTAAGCTGCGGCAAACGCCGCAATCATCAAGCCGCGCAAGTAAGCAGGTAAATCGGAAATCATAATTCTGATATAACCTGATTCCGGATCGGCTAAAAATTTTGCATCATGCTGATAACGAACAACCGCTACTAATGCTACAATAATCCAAGGCCATGGGCGAAGCGCATAGTGAGCAATATTAAACCAGAGCGTTGCAAGAAGTGAATGTTTTTCATTCTTTGCGCTAAAAATTCTTTGAGCGACATAACCGCCTCCGCCGGGCTCTGCTCCGGGATACCAAGATGCCCACCAGTTAACGGCAATGAAAACAAAAAAAGTTATCATCGGCATCCAGGTAGAGTTTAAATTTGGAACCATTGCCAGAATTGAACTTGTTGAGGCACGTGATTTATCAATTGAATGAAGCTGGGTTAATAAATTTCCCATCCCCCCGGTTACATTAACGGCGAACACGGCAAGTAAAATTACCATAGTCATCTTCAAGAAGAATTGGAAAAGGTCTGTCCACAATACCCCCCATAAACCGGATAGAGTTGAAATAGAGGCGGTGATGAACATTATACCAATGGCAATTAAGAGAGCTTCGATTTTATTTATTCCGAGTACAAGCATCATAATTTTTACAATGGCAAGGTTAACCCAGCCCATTATTATTAAATTAATAGGAAGCCCAAGGTAGGCTGCCCTGAAAACTCTAAGGAAAGCAGCGGGCTTTCCGCTGTACCTTATTTCCGCAAACTCAACGTCAGTAAGAACACCGGCTCTGCGCCAAAGTTTTGCATAAAAAAATACTGTAAGTATTCCGCTGAATGCCATACTCCACCAGATCCAGTTACCGGCAATGCCGTTTCTTGCTACAAGACCGGAAACAACAAGCGGGGTATCGGCAGCAAAGGTTGTTGCTACCATTGAAGTGCCGGCCAGCCACCAGCTGACATTTCTACCGGAAATAAAAAAATCGCTTACGCTTTGGGTGGCACGTTTTCTTAAGTAAAATCCTACTCCGAGATTAAATAAAAAATAAAGGGCTATCACGATCCAATCGATGTAGTTTAACTGCATTTGATAACTCCAAAAGTTCTTGAGATAATTATTTTATAAAGAGACCGAAAAAATTATTACTCACTTCGCCAAATCGTTGTAGTAAAGAGCGGCAGCGCCAAGTATTGCCACATTATCAATTTCCGATATCTCTATTTTTAGATTTTCGATTGACTTGGGATAAGAAAAATTGCTAATCGATTTATACATTTTTTCCTTAAACAAATTAAAAGATTTGCTTACCGAACCGCCGAGTATTATCATCTCGGGATCTACAGAGTACATGATAAGTTTTATCGCCTCACCAAGGTTAGCTCCGAACTCTGAAAATATTTCTATTGCTTCCTTATCGCCTTGCGTTGCTTTCTTAAATAATTCTTCGCCGGTCGTGTTATATTCATTATAAAAATATTGACCGCTGCAAAAGTATTCGTAAGTTTTATCTTTGTAAGGTATTGTACCGAACTCACCGGCCCCGCAGTTCTTTCCGGCATAAAGTTTACCGTGAATTACAATTCCCGCGCCCAATCCAGTACCTACAATCAATCCGACAATATTATTATAATCCTTTCCCTTGCCAAAATATTTTTCACCGGCCGCGAAACAGTTCGCATCGTTATTTACATAAACCGGAACTCCAAAATTATTTTCTACCAGTTCTTTCAGACGAACTTCTTTCCACGATGGAATATTTTGCACATCGTAAACAATTCCTCTTTCAACATCAACAACACTCGGAACCCCAATTCCTATTCCCAATATTTCTTCTTTAGAAAAAAGATCAATCAGATTATAAATATTATTTAATACGATTATGTCGTCATCATTTTTACTAATTGGCAATGATTCAACTCGAACCAACGAATTGTTTTCTACTAACCCTACGCGAACATTTGTTCCTCCTAAATCAATTCCCAAAACACCCATAGTTTATTTCCTCGCTTGTTAAAACTAAGATATCTTTTCCTTACATCTTTATTTTGCTGCCGTCGTTTCGACCGCTTCTTTT
>DAIERC010000460.1 GCA_027347125.1 Ignavibacteriales bacterium | reverse complement strand
AGAGGCGCTAAGCTCAATCGCTGCGGTTAGTCAGCTTGAAATAAGAACCGAAACTAAAGACGAAGAACTGGGAACTTTGATCCGGATTGATGACGGTTCGACAATAATAAAAGAAAAAGGTTCTTTCCCGAAGGGCACTTCGGTATCGGTTAAGAATTTATTTTTCAATACACCCGGCAGAAGAAATTTTCTTAAAAGCGATGCCACCGAGCTTAAACATATTGTAGATACTTTTAATAAGATTTCTTTAAGTCATCCCGGCATAAGTTTTAAATTCTATAACGATGATGATTTAATTCTGGATTATTCCTCCGGTACTCTTCAGGATAGGATAAAGCAAGTATTTGCCGATAACATGATTGACGCTCTTATACCTGTTGAAGAGCGCACCGATTTTTTGAATGTTTACGGTTACGTTGGAAAACCGGCAATGCTCAAAAAGAGCAAAGGCGCGCAGTATCTTTTTCTTAATTTCAGGTACGTAATCAGTAAGCAAATAAATCATGCTGTGTTTACAGCTTATGAAAATATTTTGGAAAAAGGAGATTATCCTTTCTTCATTCTTTTCATGGAAGTTGATCCGAAAAAAACCGACGTGAATGTTCATCCTTCAAAACTTGAAGTAAGATTTGACGACGACAGGAATTTTTACAACTTTGTTCTGGCTGTAATAAGAAAGAGTTTGGGCACGCATGATCTTGTTCCTTCAATGATGTTTAAAGGTAATAAGGAAGATGAAGAGAAACTGGGATTTAATAATTTTTTAAAAACAGAAAAAAATGATTTTTCCGATCGCCCTTTGGCAAGTAACAAAAGCTCGCTGGCTAGAACCAGGTTTTCCGATAAAGATATTGATCTTATCTTCGGCAACATACCCGACGGCATTTCGGCCCAAAACGAAGGAGAAAAACGTTCTCATCCCTTTGAACGCAGCGAGAATAAAGAAGTATATCACGAAGCCGACAGCCAAAGAAACAACCGCAGAACGGAAGAAGAAACACCATTCATTATTCAACTTCATAATAAATACATTCTGTCTCAAATAAAAAGCGGTTTGATGATTATCGATCAGCATGTTGCGCACGAAAGAGTTCTTTATGAAAAAGCATTAAAAAGGTTCGACGCAAATTTACCTTTTTCACAGCAGCTCCTTTTTCCCAAAACAGTTGAGCTTGATCCCGGAAGGTTTGCGCTTGTAAGGGAAATAAACCCTTATTTAACCAAACTCGGGTTTGAAATAAAATTCTTTAGTAAGAATACCATGATTATTGAAGGCGTTCCTGAAGATGTGAAAAAAGGATCTGAAGAAGTAATCCTTATGGAGTTGTTGGAGGAATTTGCTGAGAACCAAAGAGAGAAAAAACTTGAAGAGAAAGACAATCTTGCAAAATCATATTCGTGTAAGACTGCTATAAAAGCCGGGGATTATCTATCCGAAAAAGAAATGCGGCTTTTAATCGACCAGCTTTTCGCCACCTCCATGCCGTATGTTTGCCCTCACGGAAGGCCGATTGTTGTAAAAATTTCACTCGAAGAATTTGACAGAAGATTCGGCAGGACTTAAATTACATTACGAATGCTCAAAAAAGCATTTTTAATTAGAGCAGTTTCAAAAAAACTAGAGAAGGATTAATAATGTCTGGAGAAGAATATAAAAAGCGGAAAGCGGATTATAATTTAAAAGCTAATAGTTCGCAAAATACGGGAATGAAATTTACTTCGGTTAGCGGCGAGGAAGTAAAAGGTTTATATGGTCCGGATGATATTGAAAATATAAATTACCTTAGCGAAATAGGTTTTCCGGGGGAATACCCTTACACAAGAGGAATTCATACAAACGGGTACAGAGGAAAAATTTGGACCATGCGGCAGTTTGCCGGCTTCGGCTCGCCTGAAGATACAAACCAGCGTTTTCATTACCTTCTCAATCATGGGCAAACAGGTTTATCCGTTGCTTTCGATCTTCCCACATTAATGGGATGGGACTCCGATGCGGCTTTAAGCGAAGGTGAGGTTGGTATTTGCGGTGTGGCGGTTTCATCTTTACAGGATATGGAAGTGTTGTTTGATAAAATTCCGCTGGATAAAGTTTCCACATCTATGACGATAAATTCTCCTGCCGCTATGATTTTCGCTTTTTATCTTGCCGTGGCTCAAAAACAAAACGTAGATTTTAGCAAGCTGCGGGGCACGCTTCAGAACGATATCTTAAAAGAATATATTGCGCAGAAGGAATACATTTACCCGCCGAATCCCTCCATGAGAATTATTGTAGATATGATTGAATACTGCACCAAAGAGGTTCCGCAATGGAACCCCGTTTCCGTAAGCGGTTACCATATTCGCGAAGCGGGTTCAACTGCCGCACAAGAATTGGCTTACACTCTTGCCGACGGTTTTGCGTACATCGAAGCGTGTATTGAAAGAGGTTTGGATGTAGATGAATTCGCGCCGAGAATTTCGTTCTTCTTTAATTCGCATCTCGATTTTTTTGAAGAGATAGCAAAATACAGGGCGGCAAGAAAAATTTTTGCGAAGAGAATGAAGGAAAAATACGGCGCAAAAAATCCGCGCTCATGGTGGCTAAGATTTCATACGCAAACCGCGGGATGCACATTAACCGCGCAGCAGCCCGAAAATAATATTATACGAACGGCCTTCCAGGCACTTGCCGGGGTGCTTGGCGGAACCCAATCGCTTCATACTAATTCTATGGACGAAACACTTGCATTGCCCAGCGAGAAAGCCGTAAAAATAGCTCTGCGTACACAGCAAATTATTGCTTATGAAACTGGCGTAATAAATACGGTTGATCCTCTAGGCGGAAGTTATTAC
>DAIERC010000426.1 GCA_027347125.1 Ignavibacteriales bacterium | reverse complement strand
GATAAGAGCTGCCCAATCAATTACGGCAAGATTGAACAGCCGAATTACAAAAGAAGGTTTAACCGAAAGCCAATTCAGCATACTTGAAGCGCTGTTTCATATAGGACCGTTATGCCAGCGTGATTTGGCAGGCAAGCTTTTGCAAAGCGGCGGAAACATCACTATGGTGATAGACAACCTAGAGAAACAAGGTCTGGTTAAACGCCAGCGCGGAGAAAAAGACAGAAGATTTTTTACCGTCCATTTAACTCAAAAAGGGAAAAGTTCGATTGAAAATTTGTTTCCCAAACACCTAACCGCAATAACGGAAGAAATTAGCATCCTTACAGAAAAGGAACAGCATGAATTCCAAAGGATGTGCAAGCTTATCGGTTTACAGAAACAAGAAAGCGGGATTGGGAAAAAATAAAGAGAAAATCTAGGATAATTTATTTTCTATTTCCTTTACAAGGCCGGGAAGAATTTCGCCGGCTTTACCCATTATCGATTCATCGGCGAACGAGGAAATTTCAGTAGGTTCCAAATTTATTTCTATAATGTACGCGCCGTTTTCTTTTGCAGAATATATTAAAGATGCCGCAGGATAAACAACGGCAGAAGTACCAACAACAATAAATACGTCGCACTCCTTTGCCGCTTCATCCGAATTATTAAATTGATCTTCTGGCAAGTATTCGCCGAACCATACGATGTCCGGCCTTATCAAGCCGCCGCATTTACATTTAGGTACGCCGCATGAAAACTCTAATTCTTCATTATAAAATGTGCGGCATTTTATACAATAATTTCTTTCAATATTACCGTGAAGTTCATAAATAGTTTTAGAGCCTGCTCTGCGGTGAAGGTTGTCGATATTTTGCGTAACAACGGTTACTTCATAAAAGAGTTTTTCCATTTCGGCAATGGCAAGATGTGCTGGGTTTGGTTCTGACTCGTGAATTATTTTCTTTCTATGTTCATACCACTCCCATACCATGGCGGGGTTACGCAAAAACGCATCGAAGTTTGCAAGCTCTTCCGGTTTTAATTTATTCCAGATGCCTTCTTTTCCACGGAAGACGGGTATTCCGCTTTCGGCCGAAATACCCGCGCCGGTAAAAAACACAATTTTCTTGGAAGATAATAATTTGCTTATAGTGCCGGTTGAAAAGTTCAATTTAAATTTCTTATAAAAATTTACTCGTTCTTAATTTGTTCAAGTAAAGTTTTTGCTTCGGCTAACTGCGAATCATCATTTAAATCCCGTTTAGGACTTGCGATTGCTTTCCTAAGCATATCTTTGGCTTTTGCGTATTCATCTTCCCTTATATAAGCTTTTGCCAGATCAACATAAAACATTCTGAAGTTGGGATATAATTTTATAGCAATATTATATTCGGTAATAGCTTTATTTATATCCGCCCAACCTAAGCCTAACACCGCACGCGCCGGCGCCCATTTTTCACTAACCTTAGCGTTTGTTCTTGCAAGAACATAATGAGCAAGCGCTTGAGTATAATTACCGCCGTTGCCCAAACCTATAGCTTTTTCGCAATCGGATTTAACAGCGTTAACAACAGACGCAACAGAGAACACGCCTTTGTATAAAGCAATTTTTCCGTTTGCAATTGCTCTTCGCAAATATGTAACCGATTTATCAGGGGCAAGCTTTACGGCTTTATCGGCATAATCATACGCTTTTTGATACTCAGCAAGCTGTGCGTCTTTTTGTTGATCTGTTTTTTCTGGCATTTGTTCGGCCGCGTAAACATAAGCACGGCTTAAGCGCCAATAAACATCCCAATTGTTGGGAGATAATTTGTCGGCTTTTTGATACAACTCCGTAGCTTTGGAATTGTCAAAGTTTACATCCAGATAATTGTCGCCTTGTTTAAGCAATTCTTCTACAGACTGTGCAAACACGGAAGATACACATGCCATAATAAACAGCAGAAAAAAAGAAGCCATGAAGAATTTGTAACTTATCTTCATAATTGTTTCCCTTTATTTTAATCGAAGAGGGTTTTACTTATTTCGCCTTCCATCCCGTATGAAAGACCATGATTGTATAGATCGGTCGAAGCGAGATTAAGATATTTTGTCCACTTATTTTCAGTACTTGTACCGGCAAGTAAAGCGTTCTTATAAGCATTAACTTTTGCGCTCAGCTCGTCGGCCTGGTATAAAGTAATTGCCTCTAGTGTTTTGGGAACAACAGGTGAGGCATATTCCAATTTACCCTGATGGCTAAGTATTAAATGAATTAGACAATCGCGTAGCGCTGCCGGAAAGCCGTTTATGTTTTTTATTTCCTCGTTAATAAACATTGCGGAAATTACAATATGGCCTATGAGTTTACCTGTATCGGTGTAATCAAATGATGAATCAAAACTTAGTTCCTGTGTTTTCCCGAAGTCGTGCAACATCGCCCCGCAAATCAAAAGGTCGCGGTTAATCTCCGGATGGATATCGCACATCAAATCACAAATCCGGATTATTTCCAGCGTGTGTTCAATAAGCCCGTGTATATAAGAGTGATGCCAGGATTTTCCGGCGGGCGCAGTGGAAAATTTCTCAAAATTTTCTTCGTTAAAAATTCTCTTCATCAAAGTATTAAGGTAAGAATCGGAAATTTTATCAAGCCTGGAAAAGAATTCTTTCTTCATTACATTAATGTCGCGTGCCGACTTTGGTAAAAAATCGGCAGCGGAAACATTTTCAGACGGCTTAAGATTTCTAACGGAAGAGATTTTTAATTGCGGGGTTCCCTGATATTCGTCCATTGTGCCGGAAACTTTAACAACATTACCGGGAGCTACCTGTTTATAAATATTTTCAAAGTTGTCCCAAACGTTTGCGTTCAGAGTCAGCGATTTATCGCCAAGTTCCAGGAAGAGATATTGTTTATTGGCTTTGGTTAATCTTAACTCGCTTTTTTTTATAAGCAGGAAGTGATCAACAGTTTCCCCTTTTTCAATTTTATTTAGATCTTTTTGTTGAAACATTACCAGCAAGCTACTTAAAATTTATTTTTCGTACAATTTATTTTTAATGGAAAATTAATTCCGGATAACTTCATAATCGCTTTCTTTTGGAAGATGTGCAATTATCGACCTGTTTAAGAGATCAATCAACACGGCAATTGAATTGCCGTTATCGGTTTCCTGTACAATTCCTATAACGCCCGAAAAGGGACCGTCTTTTATTAATACTTTTGAGCCTGAAACCAAACCTTCTTTAATCAATAAATCAGCCTTCGACTCGAGCATTTTTTTAAGACTATCAATTTGCCATTCCGGTATTTTCGCTGGTCTTCCCCGATCAAACACGCATCTTACAATTGATTGTGTTTCTAGAGAAACGACTCTTTCTTTTTCATTCGCAAATATAAATATATATCCCCGCAGCAACGGCTCTACTACTTTTTTCTTTCTATCGCTCCATTGTTTTATCCTGGTTATTGTAGGCAAATAGTAGCTTATATTTATCTCTTCAATTTGTTCGGCGGCTTTAAATTCGCATCTCGGTTTTGTATAAAGCGCGTACCAGGCCCGTTCGTTCTTATGATTATCATTCTCTTTTTTGCTTAACTGGATCATGTTCGAATATTTGTTTCCGGATTATTTAGAATTTTTTAGGTTATTTATTGTAGGTCTTCCGACAGAATAGTAAATAAATCCGGCATCCTCCATTTTTTCAGGGTCGTATAAATTTCGGCCGTCAAAAATTAAAGGAGTTTTAAGCATAGATTTTATTTTATTAAAATCGGGGTTTCTGAATTCGTTCCATTCGGTTATAATTATTAATGCCTCCGCGTTTTCCAGCGCTTGATAAGAACTTTGCGCATAAATTATTTTATCACCAATAACAGCCCTGGTAGTTTCAACCGCTTCAGGATCGTAGCTGCTTACCGTTGCGCCGTTTTCCAAGAGCAATTTTATAAGCGCGAGCGCCGGGGCTTCGCGTACATCATCGGTGTTCGGTTTAAATGCCAAACCCCACAAAGCAAAACGCTTTCCCTTAATGTTACCATTATAATGTTTTACTATTTTCTGAAGGAATATTTCTATTTGTGTTTTGTTTACGCCGATGACCGATTTTAAAATTTTAAAATCATATTTATTTTCGATGGATGTATTAACCAACGCTATTACATCTTTGGGGAAACAAGAACCGCCGTATCCAACCCCGGGAAATAAAAACCGTTTGCCCACACGAGAGTCGGAGCCGATACCGATTCTTACTTTGTCAACATCCGCGCCGGTAAGTTCGCATAGGTTTGCTATTTCGTTCATGAAAGAAATTTTTGTAGCTAAAAAAGAATTTGCTGCGTATTTCGTCATTTCGGCGGAACGCTCATCCATAAAATAAATCGGGTTGCCCGATCGTACAAAAGGTTCATAAAGCTCATTAAGAATATTTTTCGTTTTTTCATTTCTCGTACCGATAATTACTCTTTCCGGTTTCATAAAATCTTCAACAGCCATTCCTTCGCGTAAAAATTCCGGGTTCGAAGCCACATCAAAGTCAAAATCGGGAGCGTGTTTTTTAACCGCGGCGCGTACTTTATCGCTGGTACCCACGGGCACCGTACTTTTATCTACCAAAATTTTGAATCCCAGGCCGGGTTCGGCTTTAAATAATTGTCCAAGCTGGTCGGCAACACTAAGCACGTATTTCAGATCGGCACTGCCGTCGCCGTCTTGCGGTGTGGGAAGGCAAAGAAACAGAATATCGGAATTCCTTGTTGCTTCAAATAAATCCGTTGTAAAAGTCAGTCGACCGTCTTTAATATTTCTTTCAAATAAAATTTCCAAACCCGGTTCATAAATGGGAACAATTCCCTTCTTCATCTTTTCAATTTTTGCTGCATCAATATCTACACATATTACGTTATTCCCGGTTTCGGCAAAACATGTACCGCTGACCAAACCAACGTACCCGGTTCCAACAACTGCGATTTTCAAGTATACCTCCGAAATTTCTTAATGTAAAATATAAACATTGACATAATAAGTTGGAAGGAATATAAAGATAAGAAAGCATTAAATTTTATTACCGGAGAAATAAAAAATTACCCGCGGCCGGTTTAGTAATTTAATATTACCTGAACTTTGTTAATTAATAACTCGTCGTCTACGGGTTTTTGCAACACGGTATCGATGCCAAGATTATGATATTCATCTATAAAATCTTCGGAAAGTCCGGTAACCAGAGCTATTATGGGAATTTTACAATTCTTATCTTCTTTCCTAATAAACTCAATTAATTGCAAGCCGTTCATAAGCGGCATATCATAATCTGTAATTACGAGTGAAGGAAGCTTGTCTGAAATTTTAGTTAAAGCCTCGAAACCGTTTCTTGCTTCTATCAGGTGGAAATTGGAAAATTCTTCCTTCAAAATATTTTCATATTTGCAGCGCAGCTCATCATCATGCTCTACAAGCAATATGGTATTATGCGAGCACGGAACGGTAAAATGGAACTCGCTTCCGTAGTTAACCTCCGAATAAAACCAGATATCGCCGTCATGCTTCTCTATAATTTCTTTTACGAGGGAAAGCCCCAGCCCGGTTCCTTTTTCACCCTTTGTGCCTTCTATAGAAAACATTTTTTCTATTCTAAACAATTTTGATTTGTTTTCTTCCGAAATGCCGGTGCCCTCATCTTTAACAATAAACTCAACCATAGATTCGTTAAAATGATCCGCGGATATTTCAATATTTTTACCTTCGGCGGAAAATTTAATTGCGTTGCTAAGCAGGTTTATTATTACCTGTGTAATCAATCTTTCATCCGCTTGAATAAAAAGTTTATCGCTAACGTTAACCTTAATTTCTATATTCTTTCGGATTGCATTGCCGGTTAATGAAGATACGCAGTTGAATACAAGAGTTTGAGCGTTAAGCCGCTGCGGCTCGATTTTAATTCTGCCAGTTTGAAGCCTTGACCAATCTAGAAGGTAATTAATTAATTGCAACTGGTGCTGCGAGGAATCGTTTATGTAGGTTAAATATTCCAGCCTTTCGTTGTGCGATAAATTGGGTTCGTTTATTAAAATTTCCGAAAAGCCTAAAATACTTGTAAACGGCGCCCTTAAATCGTGAGAAAGCATTGAGATGAAACGGTCTTTAGAGGAATTAAGCCCCTTAAGGTTCTCGATTGTTTTTAATAATTCGAATTCTTCTTCTTTGAATTTGGAAATGTCATACACCGCGCCGTAAAATTCTGTTACGCTGCCGGATTCATCCCTTTGCACATTAACGGATTCCTGTATCCAGATTATTTTTTTATCTTTCCTGGTAATTCTGTAGGTTAAATTTATGTTCGGCCGGGAAGGATCGACTATAAAATCAGAAAAAACTTTTTTTACCTTGTGTATATCTTCTTCGAATACAATTGCGTTGCCTCTGCCCGGAAAATGTTTTATTTCATCGCCGGTATAACCGGTAATATCTTTTATGCTCTCAGTGTAAAAAACATTTTCTTTTTCCCCGTCCTTTTTCAATGACCATAAGAAGTACTTTGTTACTTCCGGAAAATTTTGGTTTAAAAATTCGGAAGTCTGTTTGAATTGTTCAATAAAATTATTTCCGGAATCAAATTTGTTTTTCATTCTATATGAAGCTCAAACTCAAGTTATAATTGTAATGGGCGTAAACCCAGGCGGCTTGCGCAAATATTTTATTCTACGGTTGATTAAAGTTTATTCAAATATAAGAAATTAGTTTTTTACTTAAAAGTTAGCGTAAAGGACTTAAAAGCTAACTTGTTTTACACAACAAATACCTTTGCGATATCAATAAGTAACGATGGCTGGTTTATAAGCGCGGTAGTAAACAATCTTCCAAGCGTTCTTTTATCGCCGGGAATTTTATTGAAGGCATGCGCAATGTTGTTAAATTTTTCGTCGCTAAAATTATAAATTCCGTTTTTAATTCTCTCAAAAATTTCATGCCTTTTGCCAAGCCTGTCGTGCCATGCCTTATCATACGTTAGTATATGATTTAGTTTATTCATCTTTACGGCTTCTGCCGCAATGCGCCCAGCAATGCTGCCGCCGATCATTCCGCTGGCAATTCCTCCGCCGCTTAAAGGGTTAACCTGCCTGGCCGCGTCGCCGGCAAGCATTATACCGGGGGCGGATATTTTATCGAGTGTAATTGTGCTCGGAACACCGCCCGCAATGGATGTAAGCACCGGCGCGTCGGGATAATGTTCAGACATAAAGCTGTTAAGATACGAAAGCGCCGAGTGTTTTTTACCAACGGCGCCGCTTACACCCAAACCGATGTTAGCTGTTCCTTTACCTTTGGGAAAAATCCAGAAATATCCTCCCGGCGCTACCCTTTGACCGAAATAAAAATATAAAGTGTTTTCATCTAGGTTTATATTTGCCGCGGTTATTTGCGTGCAGCATTCCATGTCCTTAAAATGGATGTGGGTTTTTAAACCGGCCCATCTTCCAACACGCGATTCAACTCCGTCTGCGGCAATTACAATTTTTGCTTTTAGTTCCTTTTGTTCGCCCCTGTATTCGTATTTTACGCCCGCCACTTTATCGTTTTCAATTATCAAACCGTTAACATATGCCCTGGTCAAAATTTCTGTTCCGGCGTTAGCGGCTGTTTTTGCAAGCTCATAATCAAATATTCTTCTTTCAAGAACATAGCCCGCATCCTGGAATTCAACCGTAGCTTCAGTACCGTCGGGAGAGATTAAAGAAAATTTATTGATGTAAGATGTAA
>DAIERC010000400.1 GCA_027347125.1 Ignavibacteriales bacterium | reverse complement strand
TTTTAAATTATCTATTCATTTTTTTACTGCCTTCACAATATACTGGAAGTGTTTTGGTTCATCATTTAGAGTATCGACTCGAATATTTGCTTCTTTCAGCGCAGCAATTAATTTAGGCGATAGATTTTCCATCTCGGCAATCATATAATATATATTGGTAATTTTGTACCCGGCTTTATCAAACATTTCGAACAAAGATTGGCGTGTAAAAAACCTTAAGTGAGTGCTGTCCATAATGCCATACTCTTGATATTCCCACTTACCTTCCAGCAACTGTTTAACAACCGACCAATGTCTTACATTCGGGATACTGGTAACTATCTCACCGTTAGTAGTTAATTTGGTTTTTATTTTGACCAGCACATTATATGGATCAACTAAATGTTCTAACACGTCGGCAAAAATAATTGTATCAAAGTAGTTGTCGGGCAATTCTGATATTGCGTCTTCAGCTTTGCCTGATATAACGTTATCAAGTTTTTCATTCGCAATACCTGCGGCTTCATCGTTATATCCAATTCCCCAAACTTCGGCATTTAACTTATTTTTTAATTCGGCGGCTAAAGCTCCCGAGCCGCAGCCAACATCAAGAATTGTTCTTGAACCGGGATTGATCATTTGCTGCACATCCGGACGCGTATTGTCGTAATATTTATCCTCTTTTGGTTTCATAAAACCGTTGCTTGAAGCGTCATATTTCCCGGATAGATTTTCAGGCTTATTTTCGATCTGAATTTTAAAACCGGGATCCAGTTTCTGTATTTTATCAAATACTTCAAGAGCCTTTTCCAGTTTATTTGATTTATATAATAGCAATCCCAATTTTTCAAGTATAACTTTATCGTTGGGGTATTGCGCCAGAATATCCGTTAAAAGTTTTTCGGCTCCTTCAATTTGATTTTTATTTATCAACTCTCCCGCTTGTGCGTATAATATATCTTTCCAGTAACTATCCAAAAGTGTTGAACCGTCACCTTCAAGATAAGCAACGCCTTTCCATTTGGTCCAGAACAGTTGCCTGTTCCGTTCAAGTATTTCGCCGGCGGTTTCTTCCTTATTTAAATAATTAATTTTTCTCAAGGCTCTAATGGAACCGCTCCATTCATGTTCATAACCGTTAACAGGGACGATATAAGATTTTAACTGGTTCATCTTAATCTGCAAACCAAGATCCCATTCCTCGAAATAACACGGGGTATATTGGTTATCAAACTTTATTACCCCGCTATTAAAAAGTTCGGTCTTCACTGCAAATAAAAATCCTGAAACGGCGTCAACCGCAATGGGATTATTGAATGTGCCCTTATTAAAATAGGCCAGGTCCTTTGCCGAATCAAAATTATAGAAGGAACCCTGCGGGCCAACTATAGCGGCATCCGGAAGTCTTAGCAAAAACTTTTCCATGTTCTCGATCGTTTCTCTGCTAATATGAAGGTCGGAGTTTAGAATAAATGTAACTGGCGTTTGTGAAATATTTAGCCCTATATTCCAGGCACGGGAAACGCCTACGTTCGTTTTCATTGTCGCGTAATAATTTATTCTCGAATGGTCTTTTAATTTTTCAGCCATCTCCAGCGAATTGAAAATAACAATTACGTCGCCGGAAATATCTTTTAAGTCATCGAGTAGTTTAACAATGTTATACGGGCTTGCGGGCGACATATCCAGCACAGGTATTACAAAGCTTCTATTACTAGAAGGATTTCCTTTTAATTTATTATTAAGATTACTCAGCTCGGTTATTGGATCAGTTCTCATTCATTTACCTTTTGTATTTTTCCCACTATAAAAATTTCTCGGGTTAATTGGATGTGTAAATTTTTATTAAATATTGAAATCCAACACCAATTTTATGCCATAAGAAAGATGTGATTAAGAATTAAAATTAAATACCGGTAGGAATTATTTGGCTATTATTGGCCATAGTGATTTTAACGAGCAAATATGGGGGCAAGAAAATTTTCCGTATAACTTTTTAATACCGCAATAAAATATTTCTCATTCTGCTTCTCCAAAGCTTAGTGTTATATCTCTGCACCTGACTTTTAAAAGCAGATCGCCTCTAACGAGGCTAAGATAAACAGAACAAGTAAAACAGCGCAGTTGTGGCATGCGTATAAATAATTACGATAACAAAAAATTTTTAAGCATTATAGATGCGGCATGAAATAAATACAAGTGGATTATATTTAGTTCACTTATCAAATAATTATATAAGTTTATTTTCGTAAGGTATGACCGGTACGGTTATAGCCGATTAAATTGTTAATTCAACATGTTTCATCAACCTCTAGCTTAAGTTGTTAAATCGCCGCATCAAAATTCTCATGCAATAAATTTCAGCAACGCTTCGGCTGAGTCTTTCCAGGTATATTGTTTCATAAATTCTGCGGCATTTTTTCCAATTTGTTTTATTTCATTCCTGTTAAAATACGCGTACTCAAGCTTTGCAATTATCTCATCGATATCCGGTTCTTCCCAGTCTGCTATTAATTTTTTGTTATCATCATACAATTTGAACTCATGCATTTGTCTCAACTGCAAAGAATTGCTATCGGTTAGTATATCTTTATGCCCGCTGTTGTACGAAGCAATTACAGGTCTGCCGCATGCCATATATTCCATCAGCACCAGGTTTGTACCGCCTTCGCACCTGTTGGGGAACAAGCCGATATCGGAGCGCAAATATAAATCTCTAAGTTTATTATTGGGCGTAATCGGCAATGTGAGAATTTTATTACCGTCTATATCGTTTACCTGGCATAAATTTACCATAAAGTTTTTCCACGTCTCGCCTTTATACTCGTAATTTATATGCTTTGAAACTCCCATGGAATGCATTGTGTGCGGCCACATATTATACCAGGCATTTATAAGCACAATGTCTGGAAATTTCTGCTGCAATATTTTTATTGCTTTCAACACGAGATCCTGACCTTTGCGCAGTTCGAATTTTCCGCCGGAAAATATTACAAAGAGATCTTTTTTAGTTTCATTTTCTTCGGGATAAAAAAGTTCCGTGTCAACGCCCTGTATTAATACGCCCGTATTTTCAACTCCTCTTTGGTTTAACTTCCGCTCATTCCATGATGAGCCACCTAAAACCAGCTCGTAATTAATAGCGTTTTTAACTGCGGCATCATTTAACTCGTATTCAAAAAAAGTATAACCGATATTTTTCGTACCTCTTACGGGATGCAGCCCGCTGAAATCGTTGTTATTTAAAGCGTGGAATACCGGCCCGTTTACTTTCCCGGCTCTATGTAATTCTTCATGCTCATCAATATTTACAACATTTAACTTTTGAGACAGTTCCTTTTTTAAATATTTGCTGCACACTCCCCACCCGAAATTCTCGCCCGAAGTTAAACCTAAGTAAAGAATATCTGCATTTAAATTCTTATTGGCGACTTCTGTTTTTACTTTCTCTCCTTTTTTCTTTTTAACAAAGCTTATCAAATCTTTTTTTAAAACGGCAAATACGGTATTCCAATTTCTAAAAGCCGGTTGGCGGTATAACTTCATCGTCGGGTACCATAATGAATTATTGCCTTCCAGCAGCCATCTCCAATCAGGCATATAAGGAAGCAATACCCATGTTTCTTTACCAAGCGCGCCTGCAAGATGCGCAACGGATGTATCTACAGTAATAACAAGATCAAGGTTTCCAATTATTGCGGCAGTATCTGCAAATGATTTTATATACTCGTCCAAATCTGTTAATAACAATTGATAATCTTTTGTCTGCATCACGGGAATACCTTTTTGTATGCTGTAAAAGTGTGTTCCTTCAATTGGTAATAAAGGTAAAAATCTTTGCAATCTTACTGAACGGTTTCTATCATTTGCATGTTTGGTACTGCCTGCCCATACAATTCCTATCTTAATTTTGTCGTCATCGTTTA
>DAIERC010000345.1 GCA_027347125.1 Ignavibacteriales bacterium | reverse complement strand
ATTTAAGATGATTTTCACAGACTAAAGTTTTAAATATTACGAAGAGCCTACCACTTATTGCTAATCACATGGTATTACAGAACATAGAGACTTTAACAAAAACATAATATCTTCGCTAAAAAATTAGAGCGATTTTCAGCTCTTTATAATTTATCTCCTTCAATTGCGGAACATCTTTAGTTAAATACATAGTAAATAAGTCTTCCAATTGCGGCAAGTTTTTGGGAGCTGTGTTATAATTCAATATTGGCATCGCAAAAATGCTAAGATTTATTCTGTCCCCTTTTAGGACGGATTAAAATATTTTTACCGAAACATCATCAAGCAAAATATTGAACAACATTTAATAAACCGGGAAAATTTAACAAACGATTCTATTCATAATAAAGAAGAGGATACTATGAAAAAGTTACTGGCTACATCGTTGTTTTTTATTTCCATTTTTTGTTTAGGTACTGCTTTCTCCGCAACTTCCGCTTCGTCTTCAGGTTCATCAATAGTTTTTACTGCTTCTCTTAATGCGGCGCAGGAAAGTTTAACCGATACATCCATGGGAACCGCAACAGCATATGCTATATTATCAAGCGATAGAACAGAACTGACATACCAGATTACCTACGCGCAGCTTACATCAAAATTTTCGGCGGCTCATTTTCATCTTGGCGCGCCGGGAATAAATGGTGGTGTCGTAGAACCTATCACGTCATTTACCGGTAATACCGCGTCGGGGGTTTGGAAAAACATACCCGATAGTTTAGTCGGTGAGCTGTTAAAAGGGAATATTTATATCAATATCCACACGGCTAATTATCCGGGTGGTGAAATAAGAGGTCAGCTTACCCCGGTTAATGGGGTTGCGTTCTTTACGAACATAAACGCTGCACAGGTTAATTCCGCTGATACGTCTATGGCAACGGGAACCGGTTGGGCGGTTTTAACCGATTCGGCTTCAATACCTTCATTAAATTATGCAATTACCATTGCCGGACTAACAAGTCAATTTACTAACGCTCATTTTCATCTTGGTGCGCCCGGCGTTAGCGGCGGAGTTGTTGAGCCTATTTTCAGTGCTTTCCATGATAGCACTGCTTCCGGGGTTTGGTCGAACATACCTGATTCCGATTTATTAAGTCTGCTTAAAGGAGACCTTTATGTTAATGTTCATTCTACAGCATACCCTGCCGGTGAAATACGCGGGCAGGTGGAACTGATGAAACCTATTTCTTTTTATGCAACTTTAAACGGCAGTCAGGAAGTTCCCCCGGTTAATACCAATGCTACCGCCACTGCGTGGTTTGTATTAAACAATGATTCATCTTCACTTTCTTATCAACTTACATACGCAAATTTGCAAGGACCTTTTACGGCTGCGCATTTTCATCTGGGAGCCCTTGGCGTAGGAGGCGGAGTAGTGGAACCCATTTCTTCTTCTTTTGTGGGAAACACTGCTTCGGGAACATGGTCAAATATTCCCGACAGTTTATTGGTTGATCTGGTAAAAGATGATCTTTATGTAAACATACATTCTTCGGCGCATCCCGGTGGTGAAATAAGAGGGCAGGTAATGCTAAATGAAGGCGTAGCATTAATGGCTTCGTTAAACGGCCAGCAGGATGTTCCACAAATTGTTACTGCTGCTTCGGGAACTGCTGCGCTTACATTTATTAACGATACTTTAAAATACCAAATTACAGTGGCCGGCTTATCATCTGCTATTACCGGAGCTCATTTTCATCTCGGCGCTTCCGGAACTAACGGTGGAGTTATAGAACCAATTACTTATTCGGATAGCACCACCGCTTCTTCCTGGACTAATATTGACGATGCTACCCTGGCTCAACTGGTAAAAGGAAATGTTTACCTAAATATTCATTCATCGTTACATCCCGGCGGTGAAATAAGAGGACAGGTAGTAACTGCTGATTATAATAATTCCGTTACCGGTATTGCGAATCAGAATCCATCATCATCAGTACCATCAAGCTTTGAGTTGAAACAAAATTACCCTAATCCGTTTAACCCGACAACTACAATTGATTTCTCTATTTCTAATTTTAGCCTTGTTACTTTGAAAGTTTATGATATTCTTGGAAGGGAAGTTACTACACTGGTAAATGGACAAAAGCCTGCGGGTAATTACCATGTTGAATTTAACGGCAGTAATCTGGCAAGCGGTGTTTATCTATACGCATTGCAGGCAGGTAATTATTCTGCTGTAAAAAAATTAATCCTTTTGAAATGATTTATTTACTAAATCAATTATGAGTCATTATTAAATAGCATCCGTACCGCGTCAGAGGTAAAATGTCAAATGCCGAGAGTTTATTTAATTTGATCTTTGACGCGGCACCTGGATATTAAGTTATTGTAGAAAAATTAAAATGGTTGCGGATGAAAATTTTTTTGAATAAAAATAAAACTCTTGTTACCGTGGTCTTAATAATAATAAGCGCGTCTGTTTTATTATTCGCGTATTCAACAGGCAAAACCGGTGTTACCCGCAAGAACGGGAACGGATGTACATGTCATAATCCCACTCCTTCGCCTAACGTTGTAGTAACAATTATAGGCCCCGATACATTATTAATAAATCAATCGGCAAATTATTCCGTAACAATCAGCGGGGGCCCGTTGGTAAGAGCCGGTACGGATATAGCGGTTTCATCGGGAACTTTAGCTTCGCTTGGTTCTGATTTAAGATTAGACCCGTCGGATGGAGAGCTAACGCATACACTGCCAAAAGCTCCTTCAAGCGGCAAGGTTACATTTTCGTTCTTATATACCGCGCCTGCTGTTCAGCAAACAATTACAATTTACGCAAATGGTAACAGCGTTAACTTTAACGGCGTAAACGATCCAGGCGATCAATGGAATTTTGCACCAAATAAAAATGTGGTTATTGTTAATGCAACCGGTATAAAAAATAATTTTGTAGATTTTAAGTTTGCACTGAACCAAAACTATCCCAATCCGTTTAACCCTTCCACAATGATTAGTTATCAGTTAGCAGCTAGCGGTAATGTGGTATTAAAAGTTTATGATATGCTCGGCAGGGAAGTAACAACACTTGTTAATGAATTTCAAACAGCGGGCCTGCATACGGCTGTTTTCAATATGCAGCAAGTTCAAAGCAGCTTGCAACTTCCAAGCGGCGTTTACTTCTATAAATTAGAATCAGGAAATTATGTTTCGATAAAGAAAATGGTTTTGCTCAAATAGCAGCATTAATTTCAATATCGTAAAGTCAATTACAAAACAATATTTTTATGCCGGAATATTTCAAAGCATAATCGCAAAACTTTTAAAACGACGTTATTTATCTAACAGCCCGTGGTTCTTTTTATCGTTTTTCTTTTCTCTTTTAGCAG
>DAIERC010000313.1 GCA_027347125.1 Ignavibacteriales bacterium | reverse complement strand
ACAAATTTTATGCCTAGAGGACATATGAAAAATAGCGGTGAAAATTTTTCGAATATGGAATAAATTCGTAATTGCTTATCTTAAAAAAAGTTTTATCATTAACAGATGGTTTTATAACTTTAATAACTTTTTTATCAAAATAATAAATGTAGATGTGCATAAGTTAAGCTGAAAATCCAATTCATCTATCAACTGCTTACCACATAATAAAAATACGGAATTCTTGAGGAAACAAATAATTTTCAAATTTTAGTACAAAAACAACTTAACTATAATATGCCGGCTATTATTTGGAAAATCAACGTAATGCTCATCTTATATTCTGATGGCAGGCAAAAAAATGTATGGCACAGTTAGTGTTGTTTATAATAAAATTCAACAATTTGTCGCTATCATAAAGGGAATGACAAAAATGAAACTTTTATTTATCGTGTTTTTTTCAGTATCAACAATTATTTCCGTCTGCGCTCAAAATGTGTATGTTAACCAGGCAGGTTACCTGTTAGATCAGGAAAAATTAGTTTATTTCACACAAAGCGCCGACAGCTTTTATGTTACCGATAAATCAGACGGCTCAATTCAATATAGCGGAAAAATAGAACCCTCTGTAATGAAAGACCCGGCAACAGGAGCTGATGTTTATTATGGTAATTTTTCTACGCTTACCCGCGGAGGATTATATGTAGTTAAAACCAACACAAATCTAACTTCAGATCAGTTTGAAATATCTTCAAGCCCTTTTACGGACGTTTATAAAAAATCATTAAAAGGATTTTATTTCCAAAGATGCGGCACGGCTTTATTATCTGCAAACGCGGGCGTGTATGCCAGGGCTGCCTGCCATTTGAACGATGGAACTTTTCATCCAACAACGGGTAAATCCGGCTCGATAAATGTAACAGGCGGATGGCATGATGCCGGCGATTTCGGAAAATATGTTGTTAACGCGGGAGTAACAATTGGAACCCTTTTAATGGGTTATGAACAATTTCCAGATTATTTTAAAAGCGACGACTTAAATATTCCGGAAAGCGGAAATTCAGTGCCGGATATTTTGGACGAAGTAAGATATGAACTCACCTGGATGCTGAAAATGCAAGACACAGACGGAGGAGTTTTTTTTAAAGTAACTCCGAAAAATTTTGCCGGTTTTATAATGCCGAATACCGATAACTCCATTAGATACATTTATCAAAAATCATCAACAGCTACAGGCGATTTTGCCGCAGTAATGGCAATGGCTGCGCGCATTTATTTGCCGTTCGATTCTGCATTTGCTTCCAAATGTTTAGGCGCCGCCGAAAACGCATGGCAATATCTTCTGGCTAACCCATCAATTGTTCCAAGCGGTGGATTCCATAATCCTTCAGATACATACACAGGTGAATACGGCGACAACAATGACGCCGATGAAAGGCTTTGGGCGGCAGGTGAACTTTTTACAACCACAGGAAATGATATCTATGAAAATTATTACGCGCTACATTATCAAAATGTCGGTTTAATATATTACGCAATGGGCTGGGGCAGTGTTGGCACATTAGCCCAAATGGAATATCTGGTTTCTAAACAACCTAAAACAGACAGCGGAATAAAAGCCGCTATAAAAACTTCTTTAATTAATTATTGCAACCAGCTTTATAATAAATCAAAGAGCGATGGCTTTAATGTTACACTAAGTACATCTGACTACTATTGGGGCAGCAACGCAGTAGTATTGAATAATGCCGTACTGCTAATAATGGGATATCAATTATCCGGGAACAAAAATTATTACAACACCGCACTTGAGCAATTAAATTATATACTCGGCGCAAACATAAATGATATTTCATACATAACCGGCGTTGGGACCAAATATCCTATGCACATTCACCACCGTACTTCTGCGGCAGATGGAATTGTTGAACCTGTTCCAGGTTTGATGGCCGGCGGCCCAAACAAAAATATTACTAACGATCCGATATTACAGGCAAAGTTCACTTCATCTACTCCGCCTGCACTTTGTTACGTTGATGACCAGGGCAGTTACGCTTCAAACGAAATTGCAATTAACTGGAACGCGCCGCTTGTTTTTGTTGCTGGTTACTTTAGCGGAGACAAAAGTATTACCAATGTACATAAAGAAACCGGAAGCGTGCCGGCCAATTTTAATATTGAACAAAATTATCCCAATCCTTTCAATCCTTCTACTGTAATTTCGTATAACCTTGCAAAAACATCCGATGTTACTTTAACAATTTTTAATACTCTTGGGCAGGAAGTTGCAACATTGGTAAACGATCAGCTGCAAACTTCGGGCAAATATAATATAACCTGGAACGGAAAAAATTCGTTGGGAAAAAGTTTATCGAGCGGAGTTTATATTTATCAATTAAGAACAAACTATGCTGTTCTATCAAAAAAAATGATGATGATGAAATAAGCCAGCAAGCCATTTAACAAAAGAGATTACATGTTTGCTGCCTGTAATCTCTTTTTGTTTTTAATTCCGAGCTCAAGACCGTGATTTCCCGCCCCTGTTTCAGATTTTCTTAACAGAATTGAAAATATGATTCCTAAAAACCCAAGAATAGAAAATATCCACATCCCCAATGTATAATCGCCGCTCGCATCATTGGCCCAGCCTATTAACAAATTAAAAAATGCAAGCCCGATGTTTTGAATCATCGTCATAAGCCCGTACGCGGTGCCAAGCTTTGCTTCATCTACAATTATTGCAACGGAAGGCCACATTACAGCGGGGACAAGCCCAAATGAAAATCCCATCATCGCCATTGGGATGTATAAATTTACGCCGCTATATACCATCAATAAATAAACAGGAATAAGCATTAACGAACCGATCATCATTAATAAAGATCTTTTGCCTATGTAATCGGAAAGAAGCCCGAACAACGGCGTTAAAATCATGGCTGAGGCAGTAAGCATGCTGGATAAAAATCCGCCAAGCTCTCTTGAAGTATTATGAACATGAATGAAAAATTTTACCGCAAAAGTTTGAAAAGGAAAAATTGCGGAATAAAAAGTA
>DAIERC010000307.1 GCA_027347125.1 Ignavibacteriales bacterium | reverse complement strand
TGGTGTATTTAAGAGGCGGATATAAATTTAACGGAGATCAGCAGGGTATGGCGGCCGGAGTCGGAATAAAATATAACGGCTACAGGCTGGATTATTCATATTCAAATTACGGCAGTTATTTGGGTAACGTTCACCGGTTCACGGTGGGTTTTGAATTAAAGTAAGAAAAATTCTTTATATGGGAGCTTAATAGCTATGCAAATAATAAATACAAAATTTTATCAGACAGCGTTTTTATTAACGATCGTGCTGTCGTTTTCCTTACCGGCTAAATTTTATGCACAGCATCGCGGTGATAATTTATCCTTTCAGGGATTGTATTCTCCGGTAGATATTGGCGGAAAAGCGCTTGCAATGGGCGGGGCATATACATCTATGTCCGGTGATGTTAATTCATTATTCTGGAACCCCGCGGGTCTTTACGGTGTTAATCATTTTCAAATTACCGCGTCCGCAAATTACAATTCTAATTTATGGAGGGAAAGCCAGCAATACAGGCCTGACCGTATGTTTGTTACCCTGCCGTTTTATCTGGAAGGACTATATGTGCCCGATCCCAAGAACAACGGCCAGTGGGATTATTACTTAGCTGACTCGACGCAATATAATGTAAGCTTGCCTGTTATGGGTAAAGACCCTTACAGTAAAGATGCTGCTAATTGGCAGCGAACCGAAAATAATTTTAAGCTTAATAATTTTGCGCTTGCGGCACCTTTAAAATTATTTAAGCAGGATCTGGTTGTATCGCTGGGTTATAATGTACAGTATAACATTCAAGATTATGACCGGAATAATTCTTATCTGTCGCCAACTTTAGGTGATTATTTATACGGCGAGGCAACGCCGGTAAACGGTGTGGACACGCTGGTTGTAAAGTGGTATAATTATGAACGGCAGAGAACCGGCAACATATATAACGGGTCAGGTGCTATTGCATATCAGCTAACCGATTATTTGAATGTGGGCATAAAAGCAAAAGTTATCTGGGGGCAGACGGATGATCAATTGTCCCTGAACAGGGTTGGGGAATTTCATTTGATTACTCAAAATAAATTTAAGTTTTGGTATGTGCTGGATAATAACTTAACAACGGGTACATCCAAATACAGCGGTGTTAATTATACGTTAGGCGCAATATTAAATTTAAACCGTTTTAGTTTCGGAGTTAATATTGACCTTCCTTATACTTTGGAAAGAAAGTGGGACTATACAACAACACATACCGATACAACAGGCATTTCATCTATACATACAAGTGGAACCGACAAATTTAAATATCCCGCGATCTTTACTTTTGGACTTCATTTCATGCCAAGCGATCAGTTCTTGTTTTCCATCGATTATCAAACCGCTCCATTCAGTAAAGCCACATTCGAACTTGCGAGCAATGATACAACTTTCAGGCAATGGGTAAATCAAAATTCATTACGGTTTGGAGTTGAATTCAAAGCTTCCAAGCTGATATCGTTATTAGCCGGCTATAGAAGCATTTCAGTACCGTTTGTACCGGACGGCGCGGCTTTAGCCGATAGAGGTCCCTCGTCTGATAGTTACACCGCTGGTGTTAGCCTTAATGTTTTCGGAGGTCGCGTTGATGTTGCGTATGAAATAAGAATATTAAAATATTACGATCAATACCTGAGCAATACAAATTATAAATATCAATCGTTAAACAACCTGGTTTTGGGGTACACCTATAGTTTATAAAATTCTTATTAAAAACAAACTGAGAGGTAGTTTATGAGAAAATTATTATTCAATATTTTGGGCTTAGTAATGTTAAGCTCGGTAGCCGTTTTCGGGCAAATTGTGTCAGCGGCTAACGGAAATTGGAGCGACGCAGCTACATGGACCGGCGGGGTTGTGCCCGGAGCAACCGATAATGTTGTAATTGCAGACGGAGATACTGTTACAATTGATGCTGCATCTGTTGGCATTAATAATTTAACCGTTGGACAAGGAACTTCAGGAGAATTATTGTTTAATTCAACTACAAGTGTTGATATAGCAATAGCAGGTAATATTGTTGTTTCAGCTGGCGCTGTATTTAAAGTTCAGACCAATACAATTGCCTCACCCGGGTTAGTGCATACAATCGAGTTGCAGGGGGATTTAACCAATAACGGTACATTAGATTTTAGAACCGGTTCTGCGGGCAGTTCGTTAAGCGTAGTGAATTTAACTTTAAATGGAAATACAAACAGCACTTTAACCACACCGGCCACTTATCAATCCCAGGGGGATTTTAATAAATTATTTATTAATAAAAGCGGCGGAGCGAAAGTAATTCTCGGAAGCGATATTTTTGTAAACGGCGGTTCTTCTTCAGCCCCGCTTGCAAATTCGGGCATTGTGTTTGTCAATGGTTTAGTAGAAACAGGCAATTACGCCTTAGTATATCTCGGAACAACGGAGGCTAATGTTTCGGGATACTCAGATTCCAGTTATGTTGTTGGAGCTGTTGGCAGGGGCATGTCAAACAGCGGCACTTCGTCTAAAAGCTTTCCTGTTGGGGATGGGAAGAGCTTTGAACGCTTTACTCTTTATGCATCAACCGCCGGCGGCTCTACCGGAGCTTACGCAATTGTTAGATGTATCCCGGGAAATGCAAACACAGGCAGCAGTTCATTAAGCGGCGGAATAGATAAAGTTTCAGAAGTAAGATATTATCAAATTGGTTATAATGTTGCAAACGGTGTTGCCGCGCCTCCAGCCTCACCAACTATGGGTTTTAACATTTTTAAAACAAGTTATAATACGGACGACGGTGTTAGTGCAGGCAATACCGATTTGAGAATTGCTATCTCAACAGACAACCGCGCAACATGGACGGCTTTGCCTCAAAATTATGATTATACCACTTTTGCCGATTCTTTACCGCGGCAATTTGCTGATACTTTGTCTGCTCCGTTTACGGTTAACAAAGGTAATAGCCCTATTTTTATTGCTCTTGCGCGCTTAGCAGGAACAACAACAAATGAGCTGGGAAACCCTACGGCGGTTAACGAAGGTTTGGGATTAAAACCTGCTTCATACAATCTTCAGCAGAATTACCCGAATCCCTTTAATCCGTCAACCAAAATTAATTTTAGTATTGCAAAACCGGGCAACGTTAAATTAATCGTTTATAATCTTCTCGGCCAAAAAGTAAAAGAACTATTAAATGGTTTTATGAATGCCGGTGAACATAATATTACATTTGATGCCGGTAAGTTAACCAGCGGCGTTTATTTATATTCCATTAGAACGGACAACTTTGTTCAAACTAAAAAAATGATTCTAATGAAGTAATTATTTAATGCCGGGTGTAGAAATACATCCGGCATTTATTTTTATAATACGGTAAAATCTTAAATACTTGAATAAATTTTTTAAAATATATTTTCTACTATTTTCCTTTTGCAGCATTTCCTTTTTGCATGCCAGGGTTTTTTATGTATCCAATGTAAGCGAGCTTAATACTTCGTTAATGTCTGTTGCGGCGGGCGACTCGGTAATTATTAAAAACGGCATATGGCAAAACGCTAAAATAATTTTTTACGGAAACGGAACTGCCGATAAACCTATTTATTTGATGGCGGAAACTCCCGGTAATGTAATGGTAACCGGAGCGTCTAATTTAAAAATTGCGGGCAGCTACCTTGTAGTTGAAGGATTATATTTTAAAGACGGTTATAGTCCTTCAGGTGCGGTAGTTGAGTTTAGAGGCGACGCGGGGCAAGAATCAAAAAATTGCCGCATGACTAATTGCGCGATAGTAAATTACAATCCTTCAAATGACAGCACCGATTACAAATGGGTATCGTTGTATGGATCTTACAACCGTGTAGACCATTGCTATTTTAAAGGTAAAAATCACCTGGGTACAACTCTTGTTGTTTGGCGCCC
>DAIERC010000304.1 GCA_027347125.1 Ignavibacteriales bacterium | reverse complement strand
TGGCTTTGAAGTTTCAAGGCTGTTTTCTATATCTACACACCCCTTGGTACTTCTAACAATTGTCTCCACCTTATCGGCAATAGCGCTTAATTTATTTATATCCTCGCCTCTAATGCTTAAGGTTACCGGTTTTTCATTACCGCCTGGACCGCCCTGTACCTGGAACCCGATATTTGCGCCGGGTAAAAAGTGCAACCGACTTCTAAGAGAATTCATTATCTGCTTATCACTTCGCTCTCTCTCTCTTTTGTTTACAAGTTTAACAAGTATGGTAGCGGTTGTTACGGGATTATTCGCGCCCCCGATTGTTGTAAGCACCGTGCTAACTTCATGATATTTTTTCAGAGTGTTTTCTATCTGCCCGCATATAAGACTTGTCTGCTCAAGCGAACTACCTGGCGCCGCATTAACAGTAATATTAAATTCATTTTGGTCGGTATCCGGGAAAAATTGAGAGCCGAGTATTCCCATTAACATAAAGCTGAGAAGAAAGACAATAATAGAACCGAATACAACTGTTTTTCTGTGTGTTAATGACCATCTTAAAGCTATTTTATATTTGGCGCTAAGTATCTCGAAGAAATGATTAAAATAGAATAAGATTTTTTGTAAAATATTTCCTTCTTTAGATAACGCTTCGTCTTCCCTTTTAAGCCATCTTGACGAAAGCATCGGCGTAAGAGTAAAGGCTACAAAAAGTGAAACCATAACGGCAACCGAAATAGTTATTCCGAATTGATAAAAAAATCTTCCTACCAGACCAGGCATAAATGCTACAGGCACAAACACCGCAACTATTGTAAATGTTGTTGCCATAACAGCAAGACCAATTTCCTGGGAGGCTGATTTAGCAGCCTCAAACGGGGTTTCGCCTTGGTCCATATGCCGGTAAATATTCTCGATTACAACAATCGCGTCGTCTATAAGAAGACCGACTGCAAGCGATAAGGCAAGCAACGACATCATGTTTAACGTAAAATTAAGCGCATACATAATTATGAAACTGGCAATGATAGATGAAGGAAGCGCAAGCGCGCTTATTATTGTGGCCCTTAAGTTAGCGAGGAAAAGATAAATTACTATAACCGCCAACAAACCTCCGTACAAAATATCAAATAACACATCGTTAATTGAATCTTTAATAAACACGCTGTTATCCTGCGCCATAAATATTTTAATATCCGGCGGAAGTTCTTTCTTTAAATTTTCAAGCTGCTTATTTACTTCATCGGCAACCTTAACTGTGTTGCTGCCGGATTGCTTGATAATATTTAAGCCGACGGCATAATTACCATTAACCCGTGTTAAGCTCGTTTGTTCTTTTATTCCATCTACAACTTTTGCTATATCGGATAAATAAACAATTTTTCCTTTGGGATTTGATACAATCACTTTATTAAAACCATCTACATTTTTATATTTTCCCATCGTTCTAAGCAGTAACTGGCGCGAGCCTTGAATTAAATTTCCTCCTGGTATTTCAACATTAGATGCGCCTACGCTTTGAATAACATCTTGGATAGAAAGCTCGTAGGCTTTAAGCTTTGCCGGATCTACTTCTATATTAATTTCTCTTTCCGCGCCTCCGACCAGATCTACAGAGCCAACTCCCGGAATATTTTCAAGACGTTTCTTTACTACGTTTTTCGCGTAAGTTGTTACTTCCTTTTCCGGTCTTTCACCCGAAACTGTTAGAGACATAATCGGCAGACTGGCAGGATCATATCTTTGAATGATAGGTTCTTCGGTTTCCTCCGGAAGGTCGGCTCTTATTGCCGCTAATTTTTCTCTAACATCCTGGGCGGCGGCTTTGCCGTCTATCTCAAGTTTAAATGCTATTACAACTATTGAAACATTTTCCCTTGAATAAGATTGTATCTTGTCAACTCCTTCAATCGGGTTAACGGCGTCTTCAACTTTTTTTGTTACATCGGTCTCAATTTGTTCCGGCCCGGCACCCGGCAATACGGTCGTAACAATTACATAAGGGATATCAACATTAGGATACAAATCCACGTTCAATTTTAAATATGAAAACAAGCCAAGTACTATGAGAGCCATAATCATCATAGTAGCAAATACCGGCCGTTGTATTGATACATCAGCTAATTTCATATATTACCTTAAAATTTCTGTAAATTAATTTTTAACAACAGTTATTCGGTTTCATTAATCAGTCAGTAATATGAACGATGCTTCCGTTCTTCAAATTATTCATACCAAGTGTTACTACTTTCTCTCCTTGCGTTACTCCGCTTATTATCTCCGTAACATTGCCATCCGTTATGCCGGTTTTCACTGCTCTGAGAATTGCTTTTCCGTTGTTGATGACATAAACGCTTGCGGTATTTTGAGAATTCATTATTGAGATGTTAGGTACTATAATTACATTTGTATGTTTTTGCAATTCAACATTTACCCGGCAAAACATTCCCGGCTTATACCATCTATCGGCAGTATTTGGAAATAACGCTCTTAACTCGAAGCTGCGTGATTGCACATCTGCAGATTTTGATATTTGCGATATCCTTCCTTTTTTGATAAGCTCAGGCTTAAGTTCTGAATAAACTTCTGCATTTTGTCCGATTGCAAAATTAGGCAAGTCACCTTCGCCAACGCTGAAAATTACTTTCATACTATTTATACTTGCAACAGTAATTAAAGGCATTCCCGGAACAGCCAGATCGCCAACGTTTGGATTAACAGCCGTTACAATGCCGTTTATCGGGCATGTTAATTCAACCGCACTTTTTGCCGCTTCAAAATTTGCTTTGGCTATTTCGTAAGATGTTTTTGTACCATCCAGCATTTGCTGTGAAATTGCACCGGCTTCGTATAGCGCCTTCATGCGGTTGTAATCTTTTCCCGAATTTAAGTACCCTGCCTGGGCCTGGTAGTACTGAGAGGTAACACCCGATCTGTCGAGTGTTAACAATAACTGGCCGGCCCTTACGTGTTCGCCGACCTTTACTTTTATGCTTGTAACTCTCTCGGAAATTTTTGAAACAACATTCGCTTGTTCCTCTCCTTCAAGATTTCCGGTAAAAGTTTTAATAAGTTTTATCTCACCCGGTTTTGTAATTAAAACTTTTACAGCTACCGTATCTAGAAGAAGCGGATTACTGTCTGCCTCGTTTTTCACTTCGCTTTTATTACCGCAATTAATATTTAAAAACATAACTACAGGCAACAGGAGCAGAAGGAAAACCATTTTTTTATTTTTAGTTAAAACCATATTCCGATTTAACTCCTATGAAATATTAAAATCCGATTTAAATATTTATATCCAATTTACGGGCAAGCAAACGCGCAAGAGTAAGTGTGTATTTTAGATTTCCCTGTCCCCGTAACATTCGGATACATTAAGACAAAACTTAGTTAATACTTACAACGTATTCCCAATCGGCTTTTGCAACCAGGTAATCGTATATTGCCTGGGAATAATTTGTTCGCGCAAAAGTATAAGCCGCTTGCGTATCTATAATTTCCAGCTGAGTTCCCACACCGTTCTTGTAGCGTGTGTTAGCAATCTGCAACGCCTTATTAGCTTGTTGAATACTTTTTCCCTGAGCAATAATTCTTTTCTCGGCTTCTTCCATTTTCATCTTTGATTGTTGAACCTGAACCTTTAGGCCTTCCTCAAGTTTTCGTTTTCCAAGATCAACTTTTTCTTTATCGATAATCGCCTGTTGAATTCTGGCGCCTCTACTGAAACCATCAAATAAAGTGTATGATAGTTGAAGCCCGACCATGAATGACTTTGCCCAATTAAAATTTTTAAAACTATATGTATTATCCTGGGTTTGATAATCATATTGCCCGAACATCGCCAGCGTTGGGAAATAATCTGACTTTTGAATAGTAACATTTTTATCTAACAGCGATTCTTGAATGCTTAACTGCCTTACAAGCGGATTGTTTTTAACCGCGTTTTCACTGGCTTCGGCAAATAAAACCGGCTCTACTTTTTTATATTCAAATTCGCCTTTAACATCTATTTGCTGGTTAATATCCAGAGCAAGAAGATTTTTCAAAGCGCTTTTTGCAAGTTCAAGATTATTTTTAGCTTGAATTAACATCGGCTGCGTGTTGGCAACCTGAACTTCCGACCGCAAAAAATCATATTCGGAAGCAACGCCCTGTTTATAAAGCGCGGAAACATTTTCAAAATTTGCCTTTGCAGCTTCATAGTTTTGCTGTGTAACGGTTACAAGTTGCCTTGCAAGAAGAATTGTATAAAAAATTTTTTTAACGGAAAGGATTACTTGCTGCTCTGTTGCTTTGTTTCCAACTTTGGAATACTCGGCGTATTCTCCCGCTATTTGGATTGCCGTATTAACTTTTTGACTGTAGAGAACCTGCGTTAAGGACACGGCGGCATCAAAACTATTTTTAGATCCAAGTTCAATAGTTTGCGTTTCGGAAGATGGATTAAATGCCGTATTAGGTGAAAGGAAAAGGACAGGCAGTTGAATATTTCTTACATATTTCCCTGTGAAATCGATTCTCGGGAATGCATTGGAATATGCCTCATCAATTTGCTCCTGCGCTTTCTGAATATCCTTTTGTGAGAGTTTGATATCCCAATTGTTTATTAAAGCTTTCGATACGGCATCTTCAAGCGTTAGAAACAGAATATCGTTTTTTGTATTTTGAGCATTTAAAGGATAATACCAAGACAGACACAATAGCAAGAGAAGCAGCTTCCTAACGAAAGCATGTTTCATCTAGTACCCCGTTTATTTTACGACAAATGTAAAGAATAATGGTGATAAATATAACTATTATTTTACAAATGGTCTAAATATTTTTTGAACGGAACGAAGATTTACAATTTCGTTAAATAGTCGTTGATAGCCGCCGCGGCCTTTCTACCTGCGCCCATAGCCAGTATTACCGTAGCGCCGCCGGTTACAATATCGCCTCCGGCGAAAACACCTGCCTTTGATGTTTTCATTGTATTTTCATCAACAACTATATTGCCCCATTTGTTAAATTGTAAATCCGGAGTAGTCTTTTGAATAATAGGATTAGAACCATTGCCTACGGCAATAACTGCCATATCAATATCTAAAATATATTCCGAGCCTTCTATCGGAACGGGTTTTCTTCTTCCGGAAGCATCTGGTTCGCCTAATTCCATTTTTTGTAATTTAACACCTTGCAGCCAGCCATCTTTATCGCCTATAAACTCAACCGGGTTTGAAAGGAAAATAAATTCAATTCCTTCCTGCTTGGCGTGATGAACTTCTTCTTTTCTGGCAGGCATTTCTACATCTGACCTGCGGTAAATAATATAAGCATTTTTTGCGCCCAAACGTTTTGATGTTCTAACAGCGTCCATGGCTGTATTGCCGCCGCCAAAGACCGCAATATTTTTATCTTTACAATTAAATACCGGAGTATCAAATTCCGGGAAACGATACGCCTTCATCAGGTTAACTCTCGTAAGAAATTCATTTGCGGAATAAACGCCATTTAAATTCTCTCCGGAAATTTTTAAGAAATACGGAAGTCCGGCGCCCACAGCTATAAATACTGCATCGTAACCGTTACTCATCAATTCATCAATTGTATCGGTAAAACCTATTACGGCGTTTGTTTGAAAATCGACGCCTAGTTTTTTAAGCGACTCAATTTCTATCTTAACAATTTCTTTAGGAAGCCGAAACTCCGGAATGCCGTAGATAAGTACACCGCCAAGTTCATGAAGCGCTTCAAAAACAGTTACATCGTGCCCCATCTGAATCAAATCGCCGGCACAGCTTAACCCTGCCGGGCCGCTTCCTATTATGGCAATTTTTTTCCCGGTCTTTGGTTTTAACACGGGAGTTCTAATGCCAACATGTTCTCTTTCAAAATCGGCAACAAATCTTTCAAGTCGGCCTATAGCAACAGGTTCATTCTTTTTTCCTACGATACATTTTGCTTCGCACTGTTCTTCTTGCGGGCAAACACGGCCGCATACAGCGGGCAGCATATTGTCTTCTTTTATCTTTGCTGCGGCGCCTAAAAAATCGCCTTCGGCAACTAGCTGTATGAAGTCTTTTATATTAACACCTACGGGGCATCCTTCAATGCATGTTGGTTTGGGGCATTGAATGCACCTAAGAGCCTCAAGTTTGGCAAGCTCTTCGGTAAAACCCAAATTAACTTCTTTGAAATTTTTGCTTCTTTCCAAGCTGTCTTGTTCCGGCATCGCTTGACGCGGAATTTTCATCTTTTCTTTATTTGAAAGAGTTTGCACTGAAGGACTCCTGTTTTTATGAACTTCGATTATACTTAATTATCTGCTTAACCGAGAAATTATTTTACTCAATTAAATAATGCGCACAATATAAAATTACTCATTCATCGCTTTTAATATAGCTTCTTCCGAACGGCACTTATGGCTTTCAAGCGCCAGTTGCTCATCGCTTCGATAAGTTTTATTTCTTCTTTCAAGCGTTTCAAAATCTACCTTGTGCGCGTCGAATTCCGGGCCATCTACACAAACGAAAACTGTTTTATTATCAACGGTAGCTCTGCATCCGCCGCACATGCCGGTGCCGTCTACCATAACCGGATTTAAACTTA
>DAIERC010000296.1 GCA_027347125.1 Ignavibacteriales bacterium | reverse complement strand
GGAATGCCGCAATCCATACACCTTGCGCCTTGAATTTTTGCTTCTTCGCTGGTAAAACGTTTATCAAACTCTTTAAAATTTTTAACACGCTCGCCAGCCGGTTCTTTTTTGAGGTTTGCTCTTTGATATTCCATGAATCCCGTCGGCTTACCCATTTACAACCTCCTCAATTTCTTTTCCTTTTTCATTTGATTTAATTGTCGCTTCTTCTTTTGCTAATTTGGCAAGCGCCTTCTTATACTCGCCCGGTATTACTTTCCAGAAATTATCTTTTTCTGTTCCCCAGTTATTTAAAATATATTCCGCTCTTTTGGAACCTGTGTATTTATAATGCCTGGAAACAAGTTCGTGCAATTCGGCAATGTCTTCGTCGTATATCAGGTACTCAACATCTACAAGTTCATGATTGATGTATTTGTTTGCTTCTTTCTGCGGATCCCAGATATACGCTATACCGCCGGACATTCCCGCGGCAAAGTTTCTGCCTGTTTTACCCAGTACAACTACTCTTCCTCCGGTCATATATTCGCAGCCATGGTCGCCAACACCTTCAACAACGGCATAAGCTCCCGAATTACGCACTGCGAATCTTTCTCCGGACACGCCGTTAATGTAGGCTTCGCCACTGGTAGCGCCATACAAACATGTGTTACCGATTATAATATTTTTTGCAGGGTCAAAAGTTACTTCCGGCGGAACTTTAACAATTACTCTTCCACCGGACAATCCTTTGCCGGTGTAATCGTTCGATTCGCCGGTAAGATTTAATTCGATTCCTCTGGCAAGGAATGTTCCGAAACTTTGTCCGGCGGTTCCTCTAAGCTCTATATTTATTGTTCCGTCGGGCAGTCCGGCATCGCCGTATTTTTTTGCCACTTCGCTGGAAAGCATTGTACCCACGGAACGATTAATATTTCTTATTCTTGATTTTATATATACAGGCGTTCCGTTTTCGAAAGCGGGTTTAGCCTGTTCGATAAATTCATGATCTATCTGTGCTTCCAATCCGTGGTTTTGTTCCCGCGTTCTGAAAAGATTTGTATCGTAAAGAGGAGTCGGTTTAACCAGCGGTTTGCTTAAATCAATACCTCTGGCTTTCCAATGGTCATGAAGTCTAACCTGAATAATTTTATCAGTCTGACCAATCATCTCATTAAACGTTCTAAAGCCGAGCGCAGCCATGTATTCTCTTACTTCTTCGGCAATGTAGAACATAAAGTTTATAACATATTCCGGTTTGCCGCTAAACTTTTTCCTTAATTCAGGGTTTTGAGTGGCAACGCCCACCGGGCAGGTATTTAGATGACACTTCCTCATCATAATGCAACCTTGTGTAACAAGCGGTGCGGTTGAAAACCCAAACTCTTCGGCGCCGAGCAATGCGGCTATTACCACATCGCGTCCCGTTTTCATCTGTCCGTCGGTTGCCAGGTAAACGCGGTCTCTCAAGCCGTTTAGAACAAGTGTTTGGTGCGACTCGCTCAATCCCAGTTCCCATGGCGAACCTGCGTATTGAATAGATGAAATGGGACTGGCGCCAGTTCCGCCGTCATGACCGCTGATTAAAATATGATCGGCATGTGCTTTTGCAACGCCCGCAGCAATGGTTCCAACGCCAACTTCCGAAACAAGCTTAACGCTTATTCTTGCTTTCGGATTAATATTTTTTAAATCGAAGATTAATTGTTTCAGATCTTCAATCGAATAAATATCATGATGAGGTGGAGGACTAATTAACGTAACTCCCGGTGTACTGTGTCTAACGCTCGCAATAATTTTATCAACTTTAAATCCCGGCAACTGTCCGCCTTCACCAGGTTTGGCTCCTTGCGCCATTTTAATTTGAAGCTCGTCTGCGTTTACAAGATAATTTGCCGTTACTCCGAATCGCGCAGAAGCAACCTGTTTTATAGCCGATCTCATGCTGTCGCCGTTAGGCAAAGGAATAAATCTTTCCGCTTCTTCGCCGCCCTCACCGGTATTTGATTTGCCGCCTATACGGTTCATCGCAACGGCAAGCGAAGTATGCGCTTCCCTGGAAATGGACCCGAAACTCATTGCACCGGTTGAAAATCTTTTTACAATTTCCGCCGCGGGTTCCACTTCTTCTATCGGAACCTTCTTACCGCTTGTGTCAAACTCAAATAAACTTCTTAACGTTACCCTGTTTTTATTCTGATTATTAATAAGCTCGGTATATTCTTTAAATGTTTTATAATCGCCTCTTCTCGTGCTTATTTGCAGCTTGGATATTGTTAACGGGTTCCATAAATGCTGCTCACCATCTCTTCTGTAATGATACAATCCTCCAACATCAAGCGCGCTTTGGTCTATTTGCGGATCGAGCGCAACTGTATGCCTTCGTATGGTTTCTTCTTCAAGCATCTCGAGGCTTAAACCTTCAATTTTTGTCGGCGTGCCGGTAAAATAATTCTCAACAATTTCGCTGTCCAAACCTACGGCTTCAAAAATCTGCGCACCGCAGTATGATTGCAACGTGCTGATTCCCATCTTGCTGAAAATTTTAAATAATCCTTTACTTACCGCTTTAACATAATTATACTTGGCGGTTTTGTAATCCCTTACTTCCGGCAGCAAGCCTTTTTCAATTAAGTAAGCAAGAGTTTCATAAGCCAGGTAAGGATTAATTGCATTTGCACCGTAGCCGCACAGCAGGGCAAAATGATGCACTTCTCTCGGCTCACCGCTTTCAACAATCAAACCTGTTTTGGTTCTTAAGCCCGCTCTTAACAATGAATGATGAACACCGGAGGTAGCAAGCAAACTTGGAATTGCGGCGCAGTTTCTGTCAACACCTTTGTCGGATAAAATAATTAATGAAATGCCGGATTTAACGGCTTCAACAGCTTCCTGGCAAATTTGATCTAACCTCTCGCGCATGTTATGTCTTACATAAGGATTGAAAACAAGCGGGATGGTTACAGATTTGAAATGACCCTTAGCAATATTTCTGATCTTCTCAATCTGTGAGTTTGAGAGAAGCGGATGCTCAAGTTCCAATCTATGTGCGTGCAGAGGAGTTTCGGCAAGTAAATTTTGTTCAGGGCCTACGTAAGTAGTTAGCTCCATAACAAGTTCTTCCCTAATGGCATCTACAGGGGGATTTGTGACTTGCGCGAATAATTGTTTAAAATATCTAAACAAAAGCTGCGGCTTATCCGAAAGCACCGCAAGCGCCGCGTCTGTGCCCATTGAGCCGGTTGCTTCTTGCCCGTTGATTGCCATTGGTGACATCACCTGCATCAAGTCTTCTTTTGTATAACCGAAAATTCTTTGACGTATAAGCAGGTTATCAAAGTTTGCGTTATAAATATAATCCGGAGTGGGAAGATGTCCCATCTTTATCATATTTTCATTAACCCATTGCCTGTATGGTTTACGCGTAACAATATCTCTCTTTATCTCCTCGTCGTCAATTATTCTTCCCTGTTTTAAATCGAGTATAAACATACGTCCAGGTTGAAGCTTTCCTTTAACGGCTACATTCTCCGCATCAACGCTGTGCGTGCCTGCTTCCGAAGTAAGCACAACAAGGTCATCTTTCGTTACAACATAACGTGAAGGCCTTAAGCCGTTTCTGTCGAGCGTTGCTCCTATAATGTTACCGTCTGTAAATACAACCGCCGCAGGGCCGTCCCACGGTTCCATCATTGTAGCGTGATATTCGTAAAAAGCTCTTCTGTCAGGGTCCATTAAATCATTCTTTGACCACGCTTCCGGTATCATCATCATCATTGCGTGCGGAAGGCTTCTGCCGCTCATTACAAGCAGCTCAAGCACCGAATCGAAAGTAGCAGAGTCGCTCTGCCCTTCCATAATTATCGGAAGCATTCTTTTAAGGTCTTTGCCGTAATAAGGTGATTCCATAACCGCTTGCCGTGCGGCCATCCAGTTTTTATTGCCGCGTAAAGTATTAATCTCGCCGTTATGCGCAATCATTCTAAAAGGATGCGCAAGATCCCATGTTGGAAAAGTATTTGTAGAAAACCGCATGTGAATCATCGCCATTGCCGATGTCATATCAGGATCGTTAAGGTCTTTATAGAAAGCAAGTATCTGAGGAGCTAAAAGCATTCCTTTATAAATCAGCACTTTGCTAGAAAACGAAGGCACATAATATTTACTTCTATCCAGTTTTAATTCGGCGCGGATTCTGTGATCGATTATTCTTCTTATCAAATAAAGTTTTCTCTCAAACTCTTCCTGGTTCTCAATTTTTTTATTAGCTCCTATAAAACACTGCCTTATAAAAGGCTGTGTAGCCCTTGCGCCTTTCCCGGGAACTTCGGGATTGACAGGCACGTTTCTCCATCCTAAAAATTTTTGGTTTTCATCAATAACAATTTTTTCAATTATGTTCTCTACAGCCTTTCTTAATATCGGGTTTTTCGGAAGAAAAATTACCCCAACGCCGTATCTCCCTTCAACCGGTAAGTTTATTTTATTTTCGGCGGCAACTTTTCTCATAAAAACATCAGGCATCTGGATTAATATTCCGGCGCCGTCACCTGTTTCCGGGTCGGCTCCAACAGCACCGCGATGTTCCAGGTTTTTAAGTATGTCTAATCCCATCTCAATAATTTTTCTGGATTTCCTTCCCTTCACATCTGCAACAAAACCCATCCCGCACGCATCATGCTCAAATGAAGGATCATACATGCCCTGTTTTTTCACAACTAATTCTTCTTCATTCATTTCTTTTTCCTTATGCTCTTCCTTTAACCTGGACATAAAAAAGGACTCCTTTCAAGAAAGGTTTTTATTTCACAATTTTTTTCGATTTCCGAATATTATTACAAGCTTTTGTATATTTTATGCCTTGTATCTTTAATAAATAAGGTTTTTATACAATTATTATAAATTTACTTAGGTAATTTAGAATTTATTAAGAAATTTTCAATAGATGGAGTAATTTATACCTAAAAAATTTTATTCATGCGTTTTTTGCCGCTCATTCCAACAAAGCTCTAGCTAAATATGGTTGATTCTTTTTATTCCGATTAGACTAAAAATATGTCATTAAGAAAAGGAAGTTTCTCTCTTACTTCCTCAACGCGGTCTTTTGATATTTCTGCGTCAACAATTTTTTCGGTGTTTACTTCAAATATTGATTCAATACCCAGCGGATCAAAAACACTGGTGTAACCAGGATACGAAAGCTTCGGATCGTTACCGACCCTGTTAACTCCCGCCACATAGCATTGATTTTCTATTGCTCTGGCTTTAAGAAGAGTTCTCCAATGTTCAATTCTTGTGTCCGGCCAGTTTGCAATTACCACTATCAGCTCAGCCCCGGCTTTACCGTATTGCCTGAACAATTCGGGAAATCTTAGATCATAACAAATAGAAAGACCTGTATTAAATTCTTTTACTTTGGTAATTACGGTTTTATTTCCCCGCTTATAATTTTTATCTTCGGTAGAATAAGAAAAAGGGTGAATTTTTCTATAACTCGCTTTCAATTCTCCTTCGGTATTAATATGTAGCAAAGTATTATAAAAATTTCCATTATCTTCTTCTATCAACCCGGCAAGTACATCTGCGTTATATTTTTTTGATATGCCGGAATAAAACCGAAAACTCTCTCCTTCAAGCTGCTCCGAAAGCATTACCGTATTCATGGTGAAACCGGTTAACGTCATTTCGGGAAGGATTAACAATCCATGGCCGGAAAAATCCCTTTCAAGAATAGCGTTAATTTTTTCGCGGTTCTTTTTTTTATTTTCCCATTCAGGGCTATATTGAATTAAACCGATCTTCATTTTTTATACGGTTAACTTAGCTTTTACGTTTTTATTTTTATATAGCCTGTAATTTATACTATCGCTCATTGCCTGGAAACTTGCTTGTATTATATTTTCCGAAACACCGACAGTGCTCCATGTTTCATTACCGTCGCTCGATTGGATCATTACTCTAACTTTTGCGCCGGTTCCTTCTTTTTCATCCAGTACGCGCACTTTGTAATCCACTAATTTTATTAATGCAACTTCGGGATAAAATCTGATTAATGCTTTCCTTAAAGCATTATCCAAAGCGTTAACCGGACCGTCGCCATCGGATGCGGTATGTTCTATTTCACCGTCAACTTCAATTTTAAGAACTGCTTCCGAATTGTTCGTGCCCTTGTTATCATAAAATACCGTAACCTTTGAATCAAGCACATTAAAATAAGGAGTGAAGCCATTTAGTTCCGATCTTAACAAAAGCTCGAATGAGGCTTCAGCGCCGTCAAACTGGAAGCCGTCAAATTCAAGCGACTTAATATAATTAACCAGTTTTTTGCTAAGTTCTTTGTTATTAGATAAATCAATTCCAAATTCTTTTGCTTTATATTTTATATTACTTTGTCCCGATAGATCCGAAACCAATACTCTTTGTTTATTACCCACAACTTCAGGGCTTATGTGCTCATACATCTTGCTGTCTTTAAGCACCGCGCTTACGTGCACCCCTCCTTTATGGGCAAAGGCTGAATTACCAACAAAAGCCGCTCTCGTATTCGGAACAAGATTCATCAGCTCCGATACAAAATAAGATAAAGAAGTAAGATGTTCCAGGTTTAATTCCTGTTTGGTATCAAGACCTAATTTTAAAATTATATTAGGCATAATGCTGCACAAATTTGCGTTGCCGCAGCGCTCACCTACTCCGTTTATAGTGCCTTGAACATGCACGGCGCCCGCTTGTATTGCTGCTATGGAATTTGCCACCGCCATATCTGAATCGTTATGGCAATGAATACCCAGCGAGGCTTTAACATGCTTTTGTAATTCTACAACAATGTCGTAAACTTCGTGGGGCATCGTGCCGCCGTTTGTATCGCATAAAACCAGAACATCTGCTCCGCCTTTTTCGGCAGCTTGAAGCATTTTGATTGCAAACTTGCTGTCTTCTTTATAACCGTCGAAGAAATGTTCCGCATCGTATATTACCCGCCTTCCGTTTTTTCTCAGGAAATCTACCGAGCCGAAAATTAATGAAGCGTTCTCATCTTCGGAAAGCCCCAGGCCTTTTTCGGAATGTAGCTTCCAGGTTTTACCGAAAATTGAGACGACGGATGTTTCCGACTTTATTAATGCCTGAAGGTTCGCATCTTCTTCGATTTTATCCAGCGATCTAGCGGTTGATCCAAAGGCGCAAATTTTTGCGTGATTCAATTTTAAATCTTTTGCTCTTTGAAAAAATTCTTCGTCTCTAGGGTTGCTTCCCGGCCAGCCCCCTTCAATAATATCAATGCCGAATTCATCAAGTCGTTGAGCTATTAATAATTTATCCTGAACAGATAGGTTTACACCTTCACCCTGTGTACCGTCACGCAGGGTTGTGTCAAATAGTTCAATTTTATTTTTCATATCATTACCATTTTTTCTTGTTGCTAAATCACTTTTAAGGACAAATAAAAAGACGCACAGAAGAAATCAATTCCTAAGCAATCATTCCGGCCTGCCTGGCATATTTGAAAATATC
>DAIERC010000267.1 GCA_027347125.1 Ignavibacteriales bacterium | reverse complement strand
TTTGCCTCGGTGGAAAACAAACAGATAGCACTCCGGATAATTATTGCGAAATTTTTCCATAACGTAATCAAGGTTCAATTCTTCGGAAAGCAGCATTTCAACTTTACGTGAAAGTACAACTTTATCAACCTGTTTTTCTTCTATTTTTTCCAGTACATCCGAAACGAGATTCTTCCATTTTTTCTTGTCTTTAGGCGTATTCCCGTCACTCTTAAAAACCTTAGGAACCGGCGGGTTCGAGTTCTGCGGATTTTCTTTCAGCAGCTTTTCTAATTTACTTTGGAATCTTTTAACTAATGCTTCCTTTGAAGAATTTACGGAAAAATAAAAATTTACGAAAAGAAAATTATTATGCGCATGTTTCAACAACATTATTTCCGGTACAAACCAGGATGAATCGTTAAAGTCCTGCCAGTCAACATCCGCATGTTCGGGAGTAAATTTCATTCCTCCCAAAAACAGGGGAATGTGTTTTTTATCCAGGTTTTTCCAGTTATTAATAAAAGTAGATTTTATTTCTTTTATTTTTTTATCAGTAACCGCAAACCTACCTTCGCCGTTTTCAGAAATAGAAACTGCCTCATCCAAACCCAGCACGGCAAATTTTTTATTTGGTTGCTCAAAATAAAATGAACGCTCAAATAGTTTTATTGAGTTGTTCAGCGAACTAATAAACGGCACTTCCGTTTGAGCGGCAATAACACTTACAAATGCGTTGCTAAGATTTTTTTGTTTTATTTTTTCTTCGATTCCCGGTAAGAAATCTGTTAAAGTTTTTATCGAAGTAGAAATAAGAGGTTCCATTATTCAGTCTAAATTTTTCACTATTAAATATAATTTATTAAGAAAAGGTTTCCAATTTATAGAAAAAAGGGTTATAGCTCAATAGCTTTTTGTGAGGAAGAGAACAAGCGGTTCCGGAAAACATCTCTAAAAACGGTGTTTTTATAATTATTTTTAAAAATTTTCATCAGAATAAAATATCTTCTTCAATAGTTTCCAGCATTCTTAAATAACTGTCATATCTTTCAATAGTAATTTCCCCGTCTTCAACTGCCTTAATAACAGCGCAGCCGGGTTCATGGTAATGAGTGCAAGTATTAAATTTGCATTCGCTAATAAAATTAATAAACTCGATAAAATAATGCCCCAGGTCTTCTTTTCTAATGCCGAACGGATCAATTTCCCTGATGCCGGGAGTATCAATTACATAGGTGTTTTCGTCAACTTTTATCATTATGCTTGTTACCGTTGTATGCGTTCCTTTATCCGTGAACGAACTTATTTCGCCGGTCTTTAAACTTAACTGCGGAAACAGCATGTTTATAAGTGATGATTTCCCGACACCGGAGTGGCCGAAAAAAAGATTTTTTTTCCCCTTCAGTTTTTCTTTTATAGCATCAACACCTTTGCCTGTAAGAACGGAAATCAAATAAACTTTGTAGCCAATTTTTTTGTAAAGCTTAACCCAATGCTTTATGTCGTCTTCGTCAAGATCACTTTTATTTATTACCAGGTGAATATTAAGATGGGCGGTTTCGCCAACGGCCAGAAGTCTATCTATAACCTTGTTGTTAAAAACCGGCTCGCATGTGCTGCCAATAATAAATAAGTTATCGATGTTTGCGGCAAATATTTGTTCAAGCCTTTCACCGCGATAGCTTGCGCCCCGTATTTTAGGAGCTTTTCTTGAAAGATAATTTTTTCGTTTTTCAATTGTGTGAATTACACCCGTACCGTCTTCGTTTAAATCGAAGTCTACATAATCGCCTACAACAGCAATATCCCTGTGATATAATTTATCTTTTTTTAAATGGAAATCTTTTTTGAATTTTCCACGAAGTTTGCATCTGATAATGTCATCTGATGACTCCGGGAAAACATAATAGTCTTTGCTTTCAATTCTGCAGATAGTGCCTTTGATGCTAATCTCCTAACAAGTTATGATTCTTACCATAAAAATATAATGCCGGCGCTTTCATGTCAAATTACTGGAAGCTAAAATCGTCTCATTGCTGTTTGCGGCTTTCGGCAGATTGAATAATAGGCGGGACTTTTTTTATTATAAAAATTATTCCCTCCGGACATTTAGTCCGGAAGGAACAGAGGAGTAAAATTAAAATCTGTAGGTCATAGAAAGAATTACTTTGTTGTCTTTTATATCCTGAACAACTCTGGAAACGTTAGTGCCGTAATTATCCCAATAACCGCCCCACCAGCCATGGGCGTAAGCCAGGTCAATACCGAAAGCGCCGTCGGCAAGATAACCAACACCTCCGGTTATATATTTCTTGTCAAAGTTGGAAGGATCACCCTGATAAGCAGAAGGCATAACCATATAGCCGGCTCTTAATCTTAAACCGATTATGGGAAAGGTGTATTCCGCGCCTAAATTATAATTTACAACCGCTTTCAGAGTATTTTGAATATTCTGGTTTGTTGCGTTTACGTATTGAACTGTAAGCCCGTCGGCGTTATCAAACTTAAGTTGGGAATAATCTATAAATGTTGCCTGCGCGTCAAAAATGAGACCGGATAAATTTAATGAGAATCCGCCCGCCAGTTCGTATGGAGTAATAATATCGTATTGAACGTTATCGCTGTATTTTGTTTGGTCCAGGTTGTATTGATAATTAGTGAACTGACTATACCCGTTTTCAGTAAATGTTTCTTTAACGGTGTAAGTTTTAGGGAACTGAATTGTAGCGCCTACTCTCGCTATCTTTTCAATTTGATAGATCATTCCGAACTTTGCGTTCCAGCCGGTTAAATCCCAGTTAAGAGTTTTGTTTAAATAAAAAGTTTGAAACCCCAAAGTATTGGCATTGCCCGGATCAGTTTCAACATTTGAATATAATCCATGTGTGTCGTCTTCATAATAATCGTTATTGCTGCTGTAACTGCCTGTTACAAAGTTCAAATTCAAACCCACAAAAAGATTTTTATAAGCTTCAATTGCGCCGGAAAACGTCCAGTTATTTATAGAACCGGTTTCAGTTACGGCGCCGCTTTGGTTTAAACGGCCATTAATAGGAGTAACGTAATTCGGGTCAGTAAGATAAAGATCATAAGGGATATTCGAGAAAGAATTTAAATCTTGTATCTTAGAATTATTACCGGGGTTAAACCCGCTAAACTTCATCGTCGAATTAAAATCTTTGTTTGTGTGGTAAGAAATTCCGAAAACCAAACTTCCCTGTACCGTGGGAAACGGCAAAGCGAAACTAAGATTATTTAAACTAGTAGAAGATTTTGAATTATCACTGTAATTGCCGAAGAATTGGGTATTGTTGCTATAACTGTCTATACCTAATCCGCCGGAAAATTCTATCTTTTTTATTAATCCCCAGCCTGCGGGGTTAAAGAAAGCTGCGCCGCCATCATCGCTAAGGCCGATGTAACTGTTTCCCATTCCCAAAGCCCTTGCATTATATCCTAACCCTTCATAGCCCAATCTTAAAGCATCTACGCTATTTTGTGCGAAAATATTATTGCATGAAAAAAGAACTGCAATAATAAAAAGCTTTGAGAATTTAGATGAAAAGCCTTTCATTAGTTCCTCCCGTTATTATTGCGATCGTTATTAGAATTTCTGTTATTTGAATTAGAACGGTCTCCGCCTGAGTTGCTGTTATTGGAATTAGAATTGCTTCTAGAACCGGTATCTTCAGTACTTTTTGTACTGGAAGAATTATTGCCGGAACCGGAACCAGACGCACTCCTAGTAGATGGAGGAGCTTGGGGAATGCCTAATCTGTCTGTATTTCCCCGGCCGCCGTTGTCGTTTCTTAAAGATTCCATTGACCTGCTTGTATCTCTATTATATGCAGGTTGGTTGTTATACGCCGGCGGATTAACATTATACCACCAAGGAGCATCGTAGTAATTATAATAGTCGCCGTAATAATAATCGTTGTAATATCCGCCGTCTCCAGAACTGTCGCTTTCCCGTGAAGGAAGTTGTGCATCCGGGGTCCATACAACTGTATAGCAACCGGTTAAACTGAGCATCATTAAAAAATATAACGAATAAAATATTTTATATGTATTTTTCATCTAATTACCTACCCCTATTTCTATCTGAACCGCTTCTGCTGCCTTGTGATGAACTTGAAGCAGGCGGACTATAACTGCTCGGTGCCGAATATGATCTTGCCGGCGGCGAGTAAGATCTTGCCGGCGGCGAATACGATCTTGCCGGTGGCGAATACGATCTTGCCGGCGGAGAATAAGACCTTGCTGGTGGAGAATATGAGCGCGGCGCATTGCTTCTGTAACTGCCTTGAGGTTCACGCCTGCGTTCCGAATAATTACTTCTTCCCGACGAGTTTCTTGTATTGTTAGGTCTAGTATAGGTACGCTGACCGCCGTTGCTTTGTCTGTTAGAATTATTGCTTTCTACCTTTTGAGTTTGATTTCTGCCATTATCATTTCTTAAGTTATTATTATTCCTATTGGCCGCTCCGTTTTGATTACGATCGTTGCCGTTTCTTGAATTATTAACACCGGCAGGACTTTGTGTTCTGCTTCTATCGCTTGTAGTATTGTATGGTTCGCTTCTTGTGCTGCTGGGCGAAGAGAGAATTGTAGCCCCGTATGAACCGCCGTAGCTATTGCGGTCGCCGCGGGTTCTGTAACCGTTATCGTTTCTTAGATTATTCATTTCGCGCGATCTTGTATAACGTTGCCCGTTATTATAAAACCAATTTCCGCCCCAATACGGGCTGTAATACGGATCGTAATAAACCGGGTAATAAGGATACGGGCCCCAGTAATTTGGGTAGTATGAAGTCCACAATCCAAAAGGATCCCAATAGTACGGATCAAAAAAACTACTGCCCCATCCAAAGCCTATTGAGAAAGACGAATTGTAACGCCAGAAAGGATTTTGGGCAAATGGGGGATAACCGTAATAATTGTTATCGATCGAACCTGGCTGTTGATCCTGGTAATATCCGTTATCTCCGTATTGATCACCGTAGGTGGAATCGGCAGGAGTTTGGTCGTTTTGGTTTTCCTGGTCATTGCTATACCCGTAAGAATTAGAGTTATCGCCGTTATTGCTGCTCATGGCAACCTGGGTGTAACATCCTCCAAACAAAAAAGCGGTAATTATCATTATAATTCCGCTTAATAATTTTAATTTTTTCATTTCAACTCCTCCACTTAAACTACTTAGTTAAATATCCACAAAAACCGAGCCTAATAAAATGCTTAAATATTTCTCATGATTTGTAACATATTAAGCTTTTCTCAACCGCATCAATGTACTAAAAACTAAACTTTGTTGTCTATAATTAAATACAATTTCTGTTTATTAGGTTAGACACTTTTTAAGCTGAAAAGTTTAAGATTTTAATTATTAAAAAATGCTTTTTATGTACTCAAGTCTAATTGCTCTATCCGCTGAAGAAGGGCTCCACTTTTTGTTGTCTAACAGATCTCTTAAATCAAAACCAAGAGTAAACCCGTTGCCAATTGCCCATCTTACGCCAACGTTAAGATAACCGTTGCCGCTTCCGTAATACCGGGTAGAGTTATCGTTAAAAGCAAAGTTGTATTCGCCTATTAAGGAAACGCTGGTGCCTATTGTTTTTTCGGCGCCGATCATTAAGTTTAAAAAATCATCGCCGTCCTTATTTTCCAGGGAATAATTTACCGTGCCGTGCAAACTTAGATATCCCATGAACTCAAAATTTTTGCTTACTGCTCCGAAAAAGCCCGGTGATTTTACCGCATATCTTGATGTTGAATCAAAATATTCGCCCTTACCCTGTGAATCGAAACCGAGAGTTACCGCTGGAAATGCCACAGTTTCATTAATTACCCTGTAGCGGATATTTACGCCGGGCAGTTTATACCAGTTTGGAGATCCTGCTCCGATAACATCCACGCCTCCGTAAGAAATCCCGAAGCTTATGTTGTCGAATACGCCTACTTCTAATTTCTCAATTAGCGTACCTTGCGGCAATACGTCTGATGTTACGCCGACGTAACCCTTTTGTAATATGCCCGCGGTGGGCATATCAATCAATGATCTGTATTCAAACTTTGCGTTTGTACCGGCAGTTCCCTGGGCAAATGTTAATGCCGCGCCGATTACTAGAAAATTGAAGAATAACAATAGCTTTTTCATATTTCCTCAAATTTTGTTTCTAAAAGTATTCTAGTTACTTAATAATTAAAAAATTAAATTTAGTTTCACAGTTTATTTCCTGAATCATAAACATTACCGGCCAGGTTCGGGTAAATATTTATTTCAAAAGAAGAAGGTAAAATTGCGTATTCTGCCTTAGCAAAAACAACAACTTTGCCTGGTTTACCTTTTGCCCGCAATACAAGTATGCCGGCTTTTTTATTTTCCGAAACAACCTCAACCAGTTCTTTACCTTCGGGTATGTTGTAAGTTGTATAAGCATTTCTGAAAGGAACTTTTTTACCAAGCGCATTTAGCGGAATGGTTGTAATCGTTATTTCAGATTGATTATCCGCAAATAAATTTTCCGGCACAACAGAAAACGTAACTTCATAAATGTTGAAAATATAATAATAGAGCAGGATACAACCTATTAAAAAAATTAAAAATACAACCAGGTAAATATGAAATTTATTCATTGTTAATTTTGCGGCGCCTATAATTATTTCTGTTGTTCCTTTTTCAGCTTGATGATCTTTTTTAAAAGATTATTTGTTATTTGTTTTACTACTGCATTCGGCACGCCGTCTTTATGCTTTGAACTTAAACGCATATCGCATTGATCGTTAACATAATCTATTACAACGAATTCTTTATTGCTGGTATAAACTATTTCTGTTGAAAAAAAATCTAGCCTGGTAGTATCGGCAATTATTTTTGTAATATTAAATAATTTTCTCAGTTTATATGAGTATACTTCATCCTTGGTTAATTCCTTATAGATGTGGGTCTGGTCGTCCCACCAAACCGGTATAGGGCTGCCGAACGCCCAGAACGATCTGAACCATGCTCTTTTACCGTCAAAGAAAGAAGGGAAAATTTTTTCCTGCAAAATATATTTGTCGTCGGAATTTATAGTTCTTTCTTCAATAATTTCTTTTAAAGTTTCGGCGCCTGTAACAACTCCCATACCTCCGCCTGTTGTATTACACGGCTTTATAATAAAAGGTCGCCCCAAAATAGCCAGATCATCAATCGAAATATATATATCTTCTTTTTCGCTGTGCGGAGGAATTATAATTGAGTAAGGAACATTTATTCCCGCCGAAATAAACTCAAGGTGCATACTGGCTTTATCAATTGCCGGCAACACTTTGTTATAAGGATTAAAAATAACCGTTTTTCTTTTGGATAATATTTTACCTAGCGCCTCAAATTCTTCATCAACATCCCAGGCGCGGTCTATATAAAAGGAAAAATATAAATCTTTATCTTGTATTCTTTTTGTTACTTCACGGATGTTGTAATTAGAAATAAGAAAAGTGGTAAGACCGGCTTTGTGCAGAGTTTCCTCAATAAGATTGATAAAACCGTCATCATATTCCCAAACAAAAGCCAGCCCTAAATCGAATTTTTCCATTTTACTTTTATGTTTGTACAAAAATAGCCTTTACTATATTTGTAAGCAAGAATTGTGACGGCATTACGGGATATATCTGAATTTTTTCCTATTTTCATACGGTAAATCCGGCTTTAGTTGATAATATTTTATATTTTTTTCTATCCGGTTAAAAAGTAAATTACAGTTTAAATATTTAGATCAATTTATTTTGAAATTTAAAGAGACTTTATGACAAGGATATTTGTATTCTTCTTACCGGCGCTTTTTTTATTTGGATGCGCCGCACAAAAAAGTACCGTAAAAACTTCCGTTCCGAATGACAGTACAATCGATCTATTAGGCGACAAAGATTTTAATCCCAGCGCCGAAGCATTAGATCAATTTATTAACGGCTCGCTGGCAGAAGCCAAAGGCGATTATGCCGAAGCAATTATCGATTACCAGGATGCGCTAAGGGTTAACCCCAAACCGGGAATATATTTTGCGCTGGCAAAAAATTATTTTTACCTTAACAAACTTTCGCTTGCCCTTGAGAACTCAAGAAAAGCGGTTGCACTTGATTCGACCAAGATAGATTTCTACAACCTGTTATCCGACATCTATTCTGCGGGAAAGCAGTTCGATTCGGCTGCGGTGGTTCTTAATAAATTAATTCAACTGGATTCTTCCGATGTTGATGCATATTATAAACTTGCCCGCATTTATGAAGAGAATAAACCGCTAAGCGCAATAAACATTTACAATAAAATAACCGAAATGGTCGGACCAGACTGGAACGTACTTATCCGCGTAGCGGAGCTTTACGGAACTTTGGGTAATTTTGATAAGGCCGCCGCTTCGATAAATCAATTGTTAACCATAGATCCGAGCAACACCGCTTTACAAAAACTTCTTGCCGAATATTACCAGCGTGATAAGAAATACGACAGCGCGATGAAAATTATAAACGAGATTATCGATTTGTACCCGGAAGATCTTGATGCGCGCGAAAGGAAAGCACAAATTTATATCGATGAAGATAAATGGAAGGAAGCTGCCGATCAATATTCGTTTATTCTTCAGCGTCCCGGCATACCCTTCGAAGCAAAGATGAGAATAGGCGCGACGTATTTTGAGCAATCGTTAAAAGACAGCACGCTTACTCCGGTAACAAAGAAATTTTTTGAAGCAATAGACAAAGACACTACAAACTGGATGGTAAAGATGTACCTTGGCGCTATTGCAATAAATGAGAAAAATGATTCCGCGGCTATTAAAGAATTTAAATCCGCTACTAACCTGGCTAGCTGGAACGTTGAAGCCTGGGTAAGGCTTGGCGGACTTTATTTTGACAACCATAAATATGAAGACGCGGCAAAGGTGATGGATGAAGCCATAAAATCTTTTCCCGAAGATTTTAGAGTTAACCTTATATTAGGGCTTTCATTGGCGCAAAGCAACAAAAATGAAGAAGCAAAAACATATCTAAAGAAAGCCGTAGACCTTGAACCGAAAGACCTTAATGCTTTATCTGCGTATTCTTTTACTTTAAGCCAGCTGAAAGAAAACGACGACGCAATAATTTATCTTAAAAAAGCTTTAGCTATTTCGCCGGACGATGTTAACTTGCTCGGTACGCTTGGCTTAATTTACGACGCGCAAAAAAACTGGACCAAATGCGACAGCGTATATTCCAGGGCATTACAACTCGACTCGGCAAACGCGCTGGTTAATAATAACTATGCGTACTCGCTTTCAGAAAGAGGGATAAAATTAGACGAAGCTCTTAGGATGTCTAAAATTGCATTGAAGTTAGATTCTGCCAATTCCGCTTACCTGGATACAATGGGATGGATTTATTTTAAAATGGGTAATTATACTGAAGCAAAAAATTATGTTCAGAAAGCGTTAACGGTAGGCGGTGAGAAACCGGACATTCTGGACCACCTGGGTGATATAGAATTTAAAATGGGTAATAAAGACAAAGCCAAATCAATTTGGAAAAAAGCCCTTGATATGGACAAAAACAATAACGATCTTAAGGAAAAAATTGAAAAGGGTATAAGTTGAAAAAAATAATTCTTCCTGCTGTAATTTGTTTAAACCTATTACTTTTATTGTCTCCTGGCTGCGTACCTTCAAAGCCTACCGCCGAAGTAGAAATACTTCCGGCCGAACGCCTTGTTAATAAACTTGAAGCCAATAGACGCAGCATTAAAACTTTTGACGGCACGGGAACAATTTTTATAAAAACTGACAAGTTTGATAATAAAGCATCGTTTAAGGTTACGCTTGTTAAACCGGACTCGCTTTATTTTACCGTGATCGGGCCTTTCGGCATTCAACTGGCAGAGGCGTTGGTTGCAAAAGATAATTTTGTCTTTTACGATGCGTTAAGAAATACCGCGTACGAAGGCACAGTAAGCGATGATGTATTGCAGAATATTTTTAAAGTGGATTTACCTTTTAATGAATTAATCGATTCCTTCATCGGGGCGGTTAACCTTACAAAACATCTTTATAAACAGCCCACAAAATATTCGGTAGAATATGACAAGTATGTTCTTACTTATACCGATTCCGTTGCACAGGTTACTACAACTTACGTAGTAGATATAAGAAGCCTCGGTATTACTGATTTCAAAGTAACAAATTTTTCCGGCGAGAATATTCTTGAAGGTAAATATTCCGATTTTGATTTCCTTGAAAATGTTGCAGTACCTTACACAATTGAATTGCGCAATTACAAAGACGACCAGAGCGTTACCATTAAGTATAAAAAAATGATTGCCAATAAACCCGAAATTTCAATTGATTTTCAAATCCCAAATGACGCAACAGTAATTAAATGGTAATAAAAAATATTATTTATTTTTTTTTAATAATTCTTTTTACAACTGCCAGTATCTCCGCACAGGAGAAAAACCGGATAAACCAAAAGCAAAACGAACTTACGCGTATAAGAGAGGAAATTTCTTCTCTTGAGAGTCAATTAAAACTCAAAACAAGAAAAGAGCGGGAATCTTATAATGTGCTGGAAAATTATAACCGGCAAAGTTTTCTTATTCGTAGCCTTATCAACAAGTTAAAATCCGAAGAGCAATTAAGAGAAAATCAAATTTCGGACAACGAAAATAAAATCAGTAATCTGCAGACCGATATAAAAATTTTGAAGAGTAACTATTCCAAATATGTAGTATCCGTATACAAACACGGTACAGAGGACGAATGGGCAAGCGTGCTAGACGCCGAATCGTTTGAACAGGCTTTATTAAGGTATAAGTATTTAAAAAGATTTTCGGAAAGCAGGGTTAAGGATTTAAACAGGCTCAAGGAGAAAAAAGACAGTCTGATAGTTGTTAAAGAACAACTTGAGAATGAAAAAGAGGAAAAAATACAGCTTGCCGCACAGAAGCAGCAGGAAGAAAATAATCTTGAAACAAAAAGGAACGAACGAAAAGGGATATTAAAAGTCATCAGGAACGATAAGACCGCATTGCTAAGTGAAATAGACGCTAAAAAGAATGCCGAAGTAAAAATAAAAGATTTAATAAATAAATTAATTGAAGAAGCCGAGATAAAAAGAAAGGCCGAAGAAGCCAGGATTGCCGCCGAAAGAGTTAATGCCGCAAAAAACAAAAACGCTTTTGCCGGTAAAAATACCGAAACCGCAAATGCTGAAGCATCTTCAAAAGTTTACGACGTTAACCTTTCAACAGCCGGTTTTACATCGTTCGCCGCGTTAAAAGGAAGTTTAAACTGGCCGGTCAGGTCGGGAAAAATAGTAAGAAAATTCGGTGAGAACCGTAATGAAAAATTAAAT
>DAIERC010000265.1 GCA_027347125.1 Ignavibacteriales bacterium | reverse complement strand
TCCTATCTTAAATGCCTACGTCGGCGTTATTTTTATTGATCCTTCTGCCGCAAGAACTTTTAATATTACCACCGGTCCCGATGGTCCGAGCAATGGAAAATTTGTTTGGGGCGTAGTGCCTATTTTTGATTACTAACTTTTTTTATTCCTATTGTTTATCGGGGTAGAATATAAATTATCCCCAACCTTCTGTTGAAGGTTATTATATTATTATCCAAATAATTTCTAATTTAATACTTTAATTAATTCCGTTTATAAATGACAAAGTAAAAATCTTTATGGTAATTATCGGTGAGTTGTTTGCGCTTGCTACTTCTTTATGCTGGTCTATTTCGGCGTTTGCTTTTAATGCTGCAGTTGAAAGAGTAAACTCGGTGCAAATAAATACGGATAGAATGATTTTTGCCGCAGTTATGCTTTTCATAACCATATCGTTAATGGGAATTGGCTACAGCGTTTCTTCATCTCAGTTGCTCTTTCTTTTTTTTAGCGGAATAATCGGGTTGGTTTTCGGCGACACTTTCCTTTTCAAGGCGTACCAGCACATTGGTCCAAGAATCAGCATGCTGCTGATGGCTCTTTCACCAATAATGAGCGCTATACTGGCTTATTTCTTTTTAAATGAAGTTTTAACTTTCTGGGGCTTAATCGGGATGATTGTAACCCTTAGCGGGGTTACGCTTGTCGTTTTTGAAAAAAATGAAATACCGACGTCAAAATATAAAATTAGCAAAGCCGGAATATTCTACGGATTGATGGGCGCTCTTGGGCAGGCGGTAGGGCTGGTTTTTGCGAAGGAAGCTTTTAACGAAGGTTCAATAAACGGATTTCTGGCAACGTTTATAAGGTTGATTTCAGCAATTATAGTTCTTTTGCCGCTTGCACTACTTGCAAAGAAATATAAAAACCCGGTTAAAATATTTTCGAAAGATCTTAAAGCGTTTGCAGCAATATTGGTTGGGACAACGCTTGGGCCATACCTGGGTATTACATTCAGTTTACTCGCCGTTGAAAATGCCAAAGTTGGTATAGCTTCAACCCTAATGTCGCTTATGCCTATTCTGATGCTGCCGATATCAAAATATGTTTTTAAAGAAAATATTAATTGGCGCGCCATAAGCGGTGCGGTGCTGGCTGTTGCGGGCGTATCCATTTTGTTTTTAAGGTAAAACGGATTCGATTAATTTTTCATACACTCTTAACGTGTAAACATCAAAGCACACAAAAATAATCTTATCAATCATGTTGTTATCGTCCAGAATTTTTTTCGATTCGGTTAACGCGATGTTTGCGGCGCTTTCAAGCGGAAAACCGTAAACACCGGTGCTGATTGCGGGGAAAGCAATAGTCCTTATTCTATTTTCAACCGCTATTAAAAGAGAATTGATGTAGCAGTTTGCAAGAAGTTTCTCTTCGTTATTATTTCCACCGCGCCAAACCGGGCCGACGGTATGAATTACGTATTTTGCCGGCAAATTAAATCCGGGAGAAATTTTCGCTTCACCGGTAGGGCAGCCGTTTAAGCGCCTGCAATATTCAAGAAGCTGCGGGCCTGCCCCTCTATGAATTGCTCCGTCAACACCACCGCCGCCAAGCAGGGATGAATTTGCTGCGTTAACAATTGCATCAACTTTTAATTTTGTTATATCTCCTTGGATAATTTCTATCCGAGTTCTTAATCCGGTTTTCATATACGTATAACTTTTTTTCGTTATAATTTATCCAAAGATAAGATCATTGTAAAATAAAAAGCCATCGTAAAAACGATGGCTTAAAAAACAAAACAATTTTGTTAGAATTATTTTTTGAAAAATTCGTTAACCATTTTCTCCCACTCGGCATCGCTAAATTTTTCAAACTCGCCAATGTAAAGTTGTTCATCTTTTGCTTTCGCGGTAGTTTTACGAAGCTCAATAAAGTGGTCTAGCTCATCCTGGTAAAATGTTACCGCTGCTTTACCAATATTTAAATTCTTTATCTCAACGTCAAAATCTTCCGCGTCAATAACACAAATCCAATTGGTATCGTACGGAGTGGCGTCTAAAGATTCAAGATTAGCTTTCAGCAAAGTATTGGTTCTTGTAATCTTTCCGCTTACAGGTGAATTGAAAACGATTGATTTTTGTCCCTGTTTTATTGTAAACAAAGGCTGCCCGGCTTTAATATTCATGCCCAGGTTGGGAAGTTCGAGCGAATCTATTTTTCCGATTAATTTTTTTGCGAAATCGTCCATACCTACTTTAACCGCGCCGTCTTGTTCCAGGCTGGCCCAGCAATGTCCCGGTGAAATAAACACGCCGCCCGGTATTGCAAACTCATACGACATGAAATGTTTTGATTCGGCAAGATGCGTAATGTGTACTTTTGGCTTTAGTTGTATTTGAATTCTATCCAGTCGTTTAATTAAAATCTTTTTTACAAATTCTAACAGTTCATCTTCGGTAAATGGTTTTTGAACATAATCCATTGCCCCGAATTTCATACATTCAACCGCCGATTCCACGGTAGCGTAACCGGTAATGATAACCACGTCGATGTCCGGTCTTAAATGTTTTACGGATTTTGCCACATCCACACCGCTCATTTCAGGCATTTTTAAATCAGTAAAAAGGAAATCGTAATGATGCGATTGTATTAAACCTAATGCTTCCTTGCCGTTTTCAACGGTATCTACGGAATATCCGTCGAGCACCAAAATTTTTCTAAAGCTGTCAAGAATAACAGCTTCATCGTCAACGCATAAAATTCTTGCTTTGGGGTTTTCAACTTCTACACGTTTTAATGTTTTGGCTTCTCTTGTAAAGTCAAGATTAAGACTAACAGCCAGCGCAGCTTCGCGGTCTTTCCTGAGTTTTTGTTCGCGAACTCTTTTGGAAAAATATCGTATAGTTACATCCGCTATGATAAATAATATTACTGCAATTATTAGTAGTGGCATTTTAAGTTCTCCTTCAGAATAATTTTTTACAGCCTTTAACTGATTTTTAATTTACTATGTTCAATTACAAACGATCTGAACTGCAAGGGATTAATTGTTTCAGTTCGTACTCGCTGTCGCTTGGTATTATGCGGTAAAGCCAGCCGTTGAAGTAAGGGTCTTTTTCAACAATGCTTATATCGTTGTTAACCGCTTCATTTCTTTCCAGTATCCTCCCACTTATGGGTGAAAGAACGGGATGCAGAATATCTTCTCCGGATTTTATTTGTGCACAAGAATTTCCCTGCACAACTTCGTCATCAGTTTTTAATAGTTCTATCCCGTTAACAGTTTCAATAGTTCTTAAGAACAAATCCGTTACCCCAATTAATATTGAGCCGGATTGATCTTCATAAGCCCAACTGGCATAACCAAGCCTGGAATATTTTGCAGGGCACGGCACATATATAATCGAGGAATCGTTGTTTCCCGAACTTGCAGTTTTCAATTTACGTTGAACCTCAAAATATTTTAGGCCGCGCGAAACCGAACTTAAGAGTTCATCGGAAGTAAACGGCTTTGGTATAAAATCTATTGCGCCGTTGTAAAGAGATTTAACTGCGTTCTCAACGGTTGAAAAGCCGGTCATCATCATTAACGGCGATTCGATTTTTCTTTTTATTACTTCATCAAGAAATTGAAATCCGTCTATATCCTGCATCATAATATCGCATAGCAAAATACGGTAGCTGTTGGTTCCCAGTTTTTTTAATGCATCGGATGCGTCGATTGACGAATCAACTTTGTATCCTTCCGCCGAGCATATTTTGTTCACGGCATCAATAATAACCTGTTCATCGTCAATTACCAATATGTCAAACTGCCTGCTCATATTTATAAACCTCCGGTTTAAATTACCGGGATTGTTGCAGCGGTAAATGTATTATAAAAGTTGTTCCTTTGTTCAATTCGCTTTCTACTCTTATTGTACCGTTGTGGTTATCAATTATTCCCCATATTACGGCTAAACCCAGGCCTGTTCCTTTTTGACCTTTGGTTGTAAAAAACGGTTCGAATATTTTGGATAAATCATCTTTTGAGATTCCGCAGCCGTTATCGGATACTTTAATTTCGATGTAATCTTTTAATCCTCCGATATCTACGGCGTCCCACTTCTGCCAGTCACATGTTTTGTTTGAGCAGCCTTCAAAATTACCCTGTGCCGGAACTTCAAAAGTATAAACAGGCGAACCGCACTTCGGGCATTTCTTATCATGCTCAATCAATGAGATGTTACATTGCGGGCAGCTAACCTGAACATCGTTTTTGATGTCCGGCGTTATTCCGAATATATGATGCCCTTTGCCATAAACGGGATCTAGATTTACAAACCCTTCATTATCGCCGTTTTTAATTTTTATTTTAATTGAAGGCATTCCGTCTATTTTTATTTCGTTGTCCATTAAATCGTGACGCTTAGGGCATGTTGCTTTTTTAATATGAGTAATGCCATAGGGTGAAAGCCGCAGCAGTGAAGTAGAAATGGTAACAGTTCCGCCATCTTTATTTATTGCATCCTGAGCGTTTACAATTAGGTTTATAAAAACCTGCTGCATCTGGTTTGCATCTACGGTTAAATTCGGAATATCTTTATCCAGGTTCTTTACCAGTTTAACATGGTT
>DAIERC010000261.1 GCA_027347125.1 Ignavibacteriales bacterium | reverse complement strand
AAATAAAATGATACTGGATGATCAACTTTGTAAATACCTCGACATCATCGGTGTGAATGAATATCTTGGCTGGTATGTTGGCAAGCCCGAAGATGCGGTCAATCGCATCTGGAAAAGCAATTACGATAAACCGATTGTAATCAGCGAGCTCGGCGGTGGCGCTTTATTCGGATACCACGGCGATAAAGATACAAGATGGACAGAAGAATACCAGGCAAACCTTTATAAATACCAGATTGAAATGCTAAAGAAAATTTCTTTTTTACGGGGCGTAAGCCCGTGGATACTTGTTGATTTTCGTTCGCCCCGGAGACCGCTTCCGTACATACAGGATTTCTGGAATCGGAAAGGACTTGTTTCCAACCGCGGCGAAAAGAAACAGGCCTTTTTTGTATTGCAAAAATTTTATAAGGAAATAGAAAAGAATAAGAACTATAAATAATGCGGTTCACACTGTTCCATAAAAAGTTTTATTTTTCAACTTTGCGGTAACACGTTATTTACCGCAAAGGCTCAATTAACCGGTCGAAGTTTATTTTGGTTGGTAACAAACAAAAAGACGATTGCAACAATGAGACTTACAATTGAAGATACCATGAAAGGAATAGAAGACCCAAACTGATCCCACAGCACACCGGTAATGAATGAACCAAGCATCATAGCGAAACTGGAAAGCATCGTTAGTAAACCGATGGCTGTTCCCCTAACATTGTCAGGTATCAAATCAGAAACCCATGCTTTCGCAACGCCCTCGGTTGATGCGGCATATAGCCCGTACAAAACAAAGAAGCTCCAGATAAGCTGAAGATCGGGGGAGACGGCAAACCCCCAATAAACAGCCGAAAAAATTATTAAACCTGCTATGTAAACATTTCTCTTGCCGAATTTATCCGCAACTTTACCCAACGGATAAGAAGCCACAGCGTAAACAAGATTATAAAATATATAACCTATAATTGCCATCGTACCTGAATGTGATACGTTTTGCGATTTCAAGATAAGAAATACATCGCTGCTGTTTACAAGTGAAAAAATTGTTATCAAAACCAAAACAACTTTAAATTCGGAAGGAGCTGATTTCCATAATGTAGAGTAACGCTGCGTTTGTTTCCGCTTAATTGCCGTTATTTTATCCTTTACAATTGTAGTAAAACCGACTGCAATTATAGAAGGGACAAATGCAACAAGAAAAATTAATTTGAAGTTATTAGGATAAAAATGAAGAAGCACCAATGCGCTTACCGGCCCTATCGCTGCACCGAGCGTATCCATACCCCTGTGAAAGCCGAATATTGCCCCGGTGTTTCCGTTGGCATAACTGGCAAGCAAGGCATCCCTGGGTGCCGTTCTGATTCCTTTCCCGATCCTGTCGCCAACCCTTGAAACAAGCACCGCCGGAATAAACGGAAATATTCCCGGCAACGGTTTTACTAAAGCAGAAAGCCCGTAGCCGATAGTAATAAAAATCGAACGTTTACCAAGTTTATCCGAAATTTTTCCGTAATAACCTTTAAGGAACCCGGCTATAAATTCGGCGATACCTTCTATAATTCCAACCAGGGCCATTGAGGCCCCCAAAACAGTTGTAAGGAAGATGGGCGTTACCGGGTAAAGCATTTCGCTTGCAATGTCTGTAAATAAACTTACAAGCCCGAGTATTATTACCTGTTTGGGAATTTGTTTTAACGACAAGTTTTAATTCCATTAAAATTTTAAATGAGAATATAACCAGTAAAAAATTACTATCAAATGACGAATGAACCTATAATAATTTACTGAATATTGAAATATCGAATTTGGGTTACTCGGTTGCCACAAGCAAAATAGATTAAGTTTTATGGCTGTTTTAAAAACAAAAAATCCCAGCCATATAGCTGAGATTTTCTTCTTAGTAGCGGGGGCAGGACTTGAACCTACAACCTTCGGGTTATGAGCCCGACGAGCTACCAATTGCTCCACCCCGCGGTGTTTTTATTTTTAGACTGCTAATATAGCTAATCGGTAGGCCCATGTCAAATTTGCCGGTGGTTAAATTATCTCAATTACCCGCATTTTGTCTTCGGGTTTATATTTGAGAAAATAATTAACCATCAATATTGTTGAAACTGGATATTATTCCGTCTACAACTTGCGAGCGTGCATGTATTTCATTTAGCTTTTGAATAATTCTGAGTATCCCCTGCCTTTTTTCTTCAACGCTGTCCTGTATAAAGCTGCGTACTTCCGGAAGATTGCACTGATCGAGCATGTTCTCATAGTAACGTACTATCGCAGCTTCTTTTCGCAGAGCTTCGTTAAGCATTGCGCAGGTATTTTTACACGCATGCATACATTTTACTTCGTTTTCTTTCACGATTCACCTCGCGTTTCTAACATGTTCTATTTTTATTTCTCTATTAAACTTTGTTCGTTCTCTTTTGCAATACGGCTACCGATAGCTATGGCTTGTTCGTTTACAGGTATTAAATGATGATGCCTTTCCGGCAAAACTTTTTTCAATGCTTTAATTATATTCTCAACTTTTAATATAGGTCTTTTTTCCAGGAATGCACCTATAAAAATCATATTGGCTACTTGCTTTTTATTCAGCTTTTGCGCCTCTTCATTAGCGGCAATACATAATATTTCTATATCAGTTCTTGTAGGAGGATTTAATATTGTGGATTGCTCATACATTAAAAGTCCTCCCGGCTTTACACTGTGCTCAAACTTATCTAACGAAGGCTGATTTAGAAGTATTGCCGTATCAAATTTTGATATGATGGGCGAACTGATTCTTTCCGAAGAAACTATTGCGATACAGTTTGCAGTACCACCGCGCATTTCCGGGCCATATGATGGCATCCAGCTTACTTCTTTATTTTCTATCATGGCGGTATAAGCTATTATTTGTCCCATCGACAAAATGCCCTGTCCGCCGAAGCCTGCAAAAATTATCTCATGTTCTTTTTGCATTTTAAATTCCTCATTTTAAATGGTCCTTCTTTTGAAAGGATGCAATTTTTTAATAAAAACCGGTTGAAGTTTTAATCTTTCGGTACCTTAATATCGCCAAGCGGATACATCGGAAACATTTTCTCTTCAAGCCACTTGTTGCTTTCAACGGGCGTCATCTTCCATCCGGAAGGACAGTTTGAAACAACTTCTATAAAAGCAGTCCCCCGGTTAAGTTTTTGATAACCGAAAGATTTTTCAATTGCCTTTTTTAATTTTCTAACTGCAGGTGCAGAGTAAACCGATTGCCTGGTTACATAATATGCTCCGGGAAGCTGGGCAATCATTTCTGTAATCTTTATTGGATATCCCATAGCGTGTGCGTTACGCCCATATGGCGAAGTTGAAGTAACCTGTTCAAGAAGTGTTGTCGGCGCCATTTGTCCGCCGGTCATTCCGTAAATAGCATTGTTAATAAAAACCATCAAAATATTTTCCCCGCGGTTAACTGTGTGAATTGTTTCTGCGGTACCAATAGCGGCAAGATCACCATCGCCTTGGTATGAAAAAACAAATTTATCGGGATGTATTCTTTTAATCCCGGTTGCAACTGCGCTTGCTCTTCCGTGAGCGGCTTCCTGCATATCTATATTCATATAGTTGTAGGCAAATACGGAACATCCTACGGGAGCGACACCAATTGTTTTATCCTGAATTCCCATTTCATCAACAACTTCCATCAATAGCCTGTGAACTACGCTGTGCCCGCATCCTGGGCAATAATGGAAAGGTGTATCCGTAAGAGTTTCAGGTTTTTTAAATACTACTTCAAATCCGTTTGTTGAAATTGCTGTTTCCATTTACCGCCTCTTAATCTTGACTGATACTTAATTTTTCAATGATGGTCTCGATTTCTTCAAGAACATCTTCAGGTGCAGGGATCATACCGCCCATGCGCCCTTTAAAATGGACAGGACGTTTGCCGTTAACAGCCAACGCAACATCTTCCACCATTTGCCCGGCATTCATTTCAACAACTAAGAAAAAATTAACCTTCTCCGCGATTTCTGCAATTGCTTTAGACGGAAACGGATAAAGAGTGATTGGTCTGAGCAAGCCTATCTTAATCCCCTTTTCCCTTGCCAGATCTACAGCCTTTTGGCATATTCTTGCCGATAGCCCGTAAGCTACGAGTGCAATATCTGCATCTTCCAGACCAATCTTCTCAAATCTAACTTCACTCTGTATCAGCGAGTATTTTTCTTGAAGTTGGATATTTATCCCCTCCATTTTTTCCGGTTCAATAAAGAGGGAAGTAATAATATTCCTTTCTCTAGTGGCCGGTTTTCCTACGGTCGCCCATTCTTTTTCTGTTTTAGCAAGCGAGCCTTCTTCGGGCAAGATAACTTTTTCCATCATCTGTCCCAAAGCGCCGTCTGCTAAAATCATAGCGGGGGTTCTATATTTCTCCGCTAAACGAAAAGCATCAAAAACAAAATCTGCCATTTCCTGAACCGAAGCCGGAGCGAGAACAACCAGGTGATAATCTCCGTGTCCGCCTCCTTTTGTGGCTTGAAAATAATCGCCTTGAGATGGTTGAATAGTTCCTAGCCCCGGACCACCTCTGTTTACGTTAACCACCAGGCAAGGTAGCTGCGCAGAAGCGATGTAAGAAATTCCTTCCTGCATAAGACTAATACCCGGGCTTGAAGAAGACGTCATTACTCTTCCGCCGGCGCCAGCAGCGCCGTAAATCATATTTATTGCCGCAACCTCGCTCTCAGCTTGAAGTACAATCCCGTTACGGTTCGGCATTTCACGTGTTAAATACTCCAATACTTCAGATTGGGGTGTAATGGGGTAACCGAAGTATGCGTCGATTCCTGCGCGTATTGCCGCTTCAGCTAGCGCTTCGTTGCCCTTCATTAAACGGGCGTCGCCATTAGAGTTATTTGTTTGTGCCATTATTAAACCCAATTAGTTGAAGATAAATTTACGACCAAGAGAGAAAAGATAATAACTATACTGCTTTTTTAGCGGCAGATTTCGGCTGCCGGTACACGGTTATTGCTACATCTGGGCAAACGAGGGCGCAGTTGATGCAACCAGTACAATTATCTTGTATTAACTCGGCATATCTATAACCTTTTATGTTAATTTGATTCGATAAACCAAGGCTTTCCTGCGGACAAGCTGC
>DAIERC010000376.1 GCA_027347125.1 Ignavibacteriales bacterium | reverse complement strand
CAAGAGGTTCATTATCTGTGAAGTTTGGATGTAATCCAAACTATCAAGCTGAAACTGGCAAAATACTTTTGAAGCAGTCAACAAAAAAATAATTATAATTAGTTTGATCCGATTCAATCGAATAGCCTTTAATTTACAAATAGATGTTTCGCTAAAGAATTTTTCTAAATTAAATATTTGCCCTCACAAAATAGAAGACACGCACGAATAAATCTACTGTTTTATGATGAATTTATAAAGGCGGGGAACTCTATTTAGTTTTAGAAAATTGTTCTATTTTGACGGAACGGCTTACGTGATAACGCCGTTCCGTCTTATTTATAAGTTCAGTATTCTAAGTAAAGACAAAGCGATAAAACGAAGCAATTAAATTTCAAAAACATCGCCGCGTTCTGGTATTGTAATTTTGGTAAAGCCGGTTTGTTTTAACCTGCTAGCAAACTTCTGCTGCTGGTCGTAGTCACCGTGAACAAGAAAAATATTTTTCATCCTGGCTTTATCAAACTGTGCGCAATAATTTGTTAGTCCATCAGAATCTGCGTGCGCGCTTAAAGAGTTCATAACCACAACTTCTGCTTTAAGCATGTATTCCTCGCCGAAGATTTTGACTACCGGCAGTTTTTCAATAATTTTTTTGCCGAGTGTATGTTCTGCGCAATAGCCAACCATCATAATAATATTATTTTCGTTTTCAATGTTATTTGCAAGATGGTGAAGTATTCTTCCTGTTTCCGCCATACCCGATGCGGATATTATCATCAGCGGCCCGGGTTTGTCATTTAATTTTTTTGAATCTTCCACATCGTTAACGTATGTTAATTTGTTAAAGCCGAACGGGTCTTCGTACTTATGCATAAATTCTATTGTTTCTTTGTCAAAGCACTCTGGGTGTTTTCTAAAAATAGCGGTGGCGTTCGTGGATAAAGGGCTGTCAACATAAATAGGAATTCTGGGAGCCATATTCTTTTCAAAAATTTTATGAAGAGAATAAACTATTTCCTGAGTTCTTTCAAGACTGAATGCCGGTACAATAATTTTACCGTTCCTTGCATAAGCGCGTTTAATTACGTCTGCCAGTTTAGCTTCCGCGCCTTCAATTTTATCATGGAATCTTCCGCCGTATGTGCTTTCGCAAATAAGATAATCAGCGTCCGGCATCTTTTCCGGGTCCTTTAATATTGGCAGATTCGGCCGCCCTAAATCTCCGGTAAAAGCCAAACTGGTAGTGTTCCCATTTTCGCTTATCGTTATGGAGGTTAGTGCCGATCCCAATATATGCCCCGCATCGAAAAATTTTATTTTTACTCCGGGAACAATTTCAAGCTCATCATGGTAACTCACTTCTTCAATTAATTTTAGTGCGTTTTCTGCGTCTTCAAGAGTATACAAAGGTTCGAACAAATTTTTGCCCTGTTTTTTCCTTCGCTTATTAACAAACTCAACATCTTTTTCTTGAATATGAGCGCTATCTTTCAGCATTACGTTAACAAGATCGGCTGTGGCCGGCGTACAAAATATTTTACCTTTAAATCCTTTTTTTACAAGTGAAGGTATGTTGCCGCAATGGTCAATATGGGCATGCGACAGAACAAGGCAGTTAATTTCTGCCGGATCAAAGAATTCGAAATTTCTGTTTATTTCAAAAGCTTCTTTACGTTTGCCCTGGTAAAGGCCGCAGTCCAACAATACTTTATGGCTGTTCACGGATAAATAGTGCATAGAGCCTGTAACGGTTCTGTCGGCGCCAATAAATTGAATTTGCATAGCTCTCCCTTAATATTTGAAAATTTGTTTTATAAGATAGTAAAAATTATGTTTTGATTAATTCATGATCTTATCTAAAGTACCAAATATGTGATAGCTGTTTCAGTTACTTCTTTTTTTGCGCCAGTGATATTTTTTAAGTGTGTCGTAAATTATTGACACTAAGTATAATCTTATATAATTTCACACGAAATTAAATTGGAGGATAAAAGAAATACTTCCTGATTTTCTTCCGGCATGCGGATGCTGAAAAAATTTAATAATAAACAAAAGTGAGATCATGAATAAAGAAGTGCTCGAACTGCACGATGTGACGGTTCGTTTCGCAGGCGATTCCGGCGATGGAATGCAACTTACCGGAACCCAATTTACAAATACAACCGCCCTGGTAGGGAATGATTTAAGTACATTACCGGATTATCCGGCTGAAATAAGAGCGCCTGCCGGTACTACATACGGTGTAAGCGGTTTTCAACTTCATTTTAGCAGCAGCGATATTCAAACACCTGGCGACTCGCCTGATATACTTGTTGCGATGAATCCGGCCGCACTAAAAATGAATCTTAAGGATTTAAAGCCGGGAGCAACAATAATTATTAACGTCGATTCATTTGACACAAAAAATTTGAAGCTTGCCGGATATGAAAAAAATCCTTTGGATAACGGTGAACTGGCCGGGTTTAATGTAGTGGCGGTGCCGTTGTCGCATCTAACCGGTTCAGCTCTTGAGGGCAACGGGCTTTCGGCAAAAGAAGTTGCTAGGTGTAAGAATTTTTTCGCGCTTGGTATGATGTACTGGCTTTACAGCAGACCGATTGAACCTACCGTTAAATGGATTCATTCAAAATTTAAAGACGATGTTTTAATTGCAAACGCAAATGAAAAAGCTTTGATGGCGGGTTACTACTTCGGGGAAAACACGGAGTTGTTTACAACAAGATTTCAGGTTGAAAAAGCAAAGCTGCCTAAGGGCACTTATAGAAATATCTCGGGTAACGAAGCATTGGCAATCGGTTTTATTACAGCATCGGTAAAAGCGGGAATTCCGTTATTCCTTGGTTCTTATCCTATAACACCGGCATCGGATATTCTGCATGAATTAAGCAAGCATAAAAATTTTAACGTAAGAACATTCCAGGCCGAAGACGAGATTGCTGCGGTAACATCGGCAATTGGTGCTTCATTCAGCGGCGCGCTTGCAATTACAACAACCAGTGGCCCCGGAGTAGCGCTAAAATCGGAAGCTATAGGTCTGGCAGTAATGACCGAACTTCCGCTGGTTATTATTGATGTTCAAAGAGGCGGTCCAAGCACCGGGCTGCCTACAAAAACGGAGCAGTCAGATCTTCAACAAGCGATGAACGGCCGAAACGGTGAAGCGCCCGTAGTGGTAGTTGCGGCCGCAACTCCGGCAGACTGTTTCAACATGGCAATTGAAGCCTCGCGTATTGCTATAAAATATATGGTGCCGGTTATGCTTTTATCAGACGGTTATATTGCCAACGGATCGGAACCGTGGAATATTCCCGAACCAGATAGCATACAAAATATTCCCGTTAACTTTGCAAAAGATAAAAACGGATTTCATCCTTACAGCCACGATTTGAATTTAGTGCGATCATGGGCTATTCCCGGTACGGCTGGATTAGAACATAGAATTGGCGGACTTGAAAAAGCGAACATCACCGGAAACGTAAGTTATGATCATGAAAATCACGAGTTCATGGTAAGATTAAGAGCACAAAAAGTGAAGAACATAGAAAACGATATTCCGCTTCTTGAAGTTTTGGGCGATGAAGATGCCGGGCTGCTTGTTATTGGGTGGGGAGGAACTTACGGTTCTATAACCGAAGCGGTGAACCGCGTGAGAAACAAGGGGCACAAGGTTGCACAGGCTCATTTCAAGTATCTAAATCCTTTTCCCCAAAATACAGGCGCGGTGTTGCGCAAGTACCGGAAAATAATCTGTCCCGAATTAAACATGGGGCAGCTTGCAAAATTTTTAAGAAGCGAGTTCATGGTTGATGTGGAACAGTTTAATAAAATACAGGGCTTGCCGTTTAAAACATCGGAGATAGAAAAAAAGATTGAATCAGTTTTAGGAGAATTATCATGAAAGAAGATATTGTAAAACACATTAACGATATAAAATATACAGCAAAAGATTTTTCATCTGAACAGGATGTTAGATGGTGCCCCGGCTGCGGCGATTATTCGATATTGGCGCAGACACAAAGGACCTCGCCGGATTTGAATATAAAAAAAGAAAACATGGTCTGGGTTTCTGGGATAGGTTGTTCTTCAAGATTTCCATATTACATGGATACTTTCGGCTTTCACGGTATTCACGGCAGGGCGCCGTCAATTGCTACCGGTATAAAGATTAATAATCCTTCGCTATCTGTTTGGGTTGCAACCGGAGACGGAGACGCTTTAAGCATCGGCGGAAACCATTTTGTGCATGCGTGCCGCAGAAATATCGACTTGAATATTCTCCTTTTTAACAACCGTATTTACGGACTTACAAAAGGGCAGTATTCGCCCACATCTGAAAAAGGAAAGAAAACAAAAAGCACTCCCTTCGGCAGTATTGATTTCCCGTTCAATCCTATGTCTCTCGCTCTTGGTGCCGAAGCTACGTTTGTTGCACGCTCATTGGATAGAGATCCGAAGCACCTTCAAGAAATGATAAAGAGAGCTTCTGGACATAAAGGAATTTCTTTTATTGAAATATTCCAGAACTGCAATATTTTTAACGACGGCGCTTTTTCACTTTTTACTGATAAAGAAACAAAAGCAGATAATGTTTTAATTCTTGAGCATAACAAACCCATGGTATTTGGAAAAAATTCATATAAGGGAATTATGCTAGAGGGCTTAACCCCGCGTGTTGTAAACCTGGCAGAAGGAAAATATTCAATTAACGACCTTTGGGTGCATGACGAATTTGATGAGAATCCAGCAAGAGCGTTTATACTTTCCCGTTTTTCTGAAATGGATAACTTTCCTATGCCGGTAGGAATTTTCAGGCAGGTAAGTAAGCCTACGTACGATGAAGATTTCCACAAACAGATAAATGATGTAAAACAGAAAAAGGGGGAAGGTGATTTGAGAAAGCTGTTTTTTACCGGCAACATCTGGGAGGTAAATTGATTCACCACTTTATTTGAACAAAGAATTATTTTTATATTTCTAAGAACCACACCGAACAGTTCGAATTGAGAAATGATATTTATGTGGTGAAATATTTTAGAGAATTTTTGGCTGCAAAAATAAAAACAGAAAATCAACATGAAATTATAAGTTAACCGCGTCCCTCAGATTTAATTTCTTCTGAAAGAATATAAGGAAATGTGAATGTAATCTTATGCATTTTTTAATGTATAAATTTGCGT
>DAIERC010000232.1 GCA_027347125.1 Ignavibacteriales bacterium | reverse complement strand
CTTGCTCCACTTTCACACTACTTATTCCGACGGACGGGACAGTTTAAAAAGCATGCTCCGTGAGGCTAAAAAAAATGGTTTTGAGTTTGCTGCGGTTTGCGACCACAGTAAATCAGCCTATTACGCTAATGGTTTAAATGAAGATAGAATATTAGCTGAAAAACATGAAGTTAAGGAACTTACATCTGGTGTTGGATTGCATATATTCCAGGGTATCGAATCAGATATTATTCAAGATGGGGCACTGGACTATAGCGACGAGTTTCTCAATAACTTCGATTTTGTAGTTGCTTCAATTCATTCAAGGTTTCAGATGGAGCAAGCTGAGATGACGGAGAGGATAATTAAGGCAATTGAAAATCCTCATACCGATCTTTTGGGGCATCCTACCGGCCGATTACTTCTTTCTCGTGATCCTTATAAAGTGGATATGAAAAAAATTATAGACGCATGCTCTTCAAATAATGTAGCTATTGAGATTAATGCTAATCCGCACCGGCTCGATTTGGATTGGCGGTGGATTTATTATGCCAGAGAAAAAGGATGTCTTTTTTCTATTAATCCCGATGCTCATTCCGTTGGGGAAATTTCTTACATTAAATACGGTATAATGGTAGCACGCAAAGGCGGTATGCAGAGCAACGAAGTTATTAATTGTTTTGGTAAAAATGAGTTCATAAAATTTTTAAATCGAAAAGTTAAAAGAAATATCGGCGCGTAAAATGATAAAAATTTCTATTGAGAATAACATCGCGATCATAAGATTAAACAGGTCTGAAAAGCGAAACGCTCTTCATCCAGAAATGGTTGAACAGATAAAGATTAAGTTAAAAGAATTTGATGATGATGATGAAATTAAATCATTAATAATTACCGGCGATGAAAATAATTTTTGCGCCGGCGCCGATCTTGAATACATGGATAAACTGAGAGATTACTCGGCGGTTGAAAACGAAAAGGATTCCGCTTCACTTGCCGAGTTATTTTTACAACTATATAAATTTAGCAAGCCTACAATTGCTGCTGTAAACGGGGCGGCTATTGCAGGCGGATGCGGTTTGGCTAGTGTATGTGATTTTATAATTGCTCATCCGGTAAATTCAAAATTCGGTTATTCCGAAGTAAAGATTGGTTTTATTCCCGCCGTAGTTTCCGTTTTTCTGATTAAAAGAGTGGGAGAAGGAACTGCGAAACAACTTCTATTAACAGGGGATTACATCGGAGGAGAGAAGGCATTAGAAATTGGTTTTGTAAATTACTTGTCCGAATATCCGGTTAAAGAGGCGATTAACCTTGCGGTTAAGCTGCAAAACAATTCCGGGTACAGTTTGAAACTAACGAAGAGTATAATAAACAATATTTTCGGGCTTAGCGTTGATGATGCGGTACAATATTGTATAAAGCTTAATACTATCAGCAGGGCCTCGGAAGATTTTAAAAACGGTCTCAAAAAATTTTTAACTAAATAACTGGGGTTATCATGTCTGAAGATTTAAAAAATTATATTAGAAGCGTAAAGGATTTTCCTAAACCCGGTATAATGTTCCGGGACATAACAACATTACTAAAAGATCCTGCGGCGATAAAAATCACTTTGCAAAAGCTTTATGATTTTTCTAAAGATCTTAAAATATCCAAAGTGGTGGGCATTGAATCAAGAGGGTTTATTTTCGGTGCTATGCTGGCTGAAAAACTAGACGCCGGTTTTGTACTAATCCGGAAACCCGGCAAATTGCCCGCAGAAACAGAACGTAAAACATATGACCTGGAATACGGGCAGGATTCAATTGAAATACACAAAGACGCTGTTAAAAGGGGCGAAAGGATTCTTCTACACGATGATTTACTTGCAACAGGAGGTACTGCAGTGGCTGCAGCTAATCTAATTGAAAAGCTAGGCGGAGATGTTGTGCAGCTTTCTTTTATTATCGAACTAACGTTTTTAAATGGCCGGAATAAGCTGAAAGGGTACGATGTAAAATCGTTAATTGAATACGATAGCGAGGACTAACCGGAAAATTTTTACAATTTTGTTTAGCATTATTTAAGAAAATTATGAAATGTGCCTCCAATCCATGGGGGCAATTATTACGACAAATTCGCCTTTGCTGACTTTTTCGTTAAAAGACTGCAATAATTCTTGAGGAGTTCCCCGCCAAACCTCCTCAAATTTTTTTGTAAGCTCCCTGCAAACAACAACATACCTGCCGGGCATATATTCATTAAGCTCGTTTAATAATTTTTCAATCCTGTAGGTTGATTCGTACAGTACAATTGTTCTTTCCTCATTTGATAAAGAGAGCAGTTTTTTTTGTCGCCCCTTCTTTTGAGGAATAAAACCTTCAAATACGAAAGCGTCGGTGGGTAAACCGCTTATAGTTAGCGCCGTAATTACGGCCGTTGCACCTGGAACCGGTACCACCGAAATGCCTTCTTTTACAGCGGCGGAAATCATTCGTACGCCGGGGTCGGAAATACCGGGAGTTCCGGCGTCTGAAATTACCGCGCAAGACTCACCGTTTTTGATTCTTCCCAAGACGTATTCAATTTTAGAATTTTCATTCGCGGCATTTAATGAAATTAATTCTTTTTTTATTTCGTAATGATGTAAAAGTATAGATGAAGTGCGAGTGTCTTCGCAAGCAATAAAATCAACCTCTTTTAAGGTCTCAAGCGCCCGGAGAGTAATATCTTTAAGATTACCTACCGGCGTGCTGACAATATATAGTGAACCTTCCAAGTATTCTCCGGTAATTTAAAACGATAACGGCTCCGTTGTGGAGCCGCATCATGCAAGTAGTATAATAAAATTAGTTTTTTGTCGACATCAAAAATAAAACATTTTTAATTATTTTCAAGCCCGCGTCAAGATCTTCCTTTGTTATATTCAACGCCGGTCTAAACCGTATGGATTTTTCGCCGCAGCCGAGGATTAAAAGTTTGTCTCTGTAACACGAATTCTTAAAATCGTTTCGTAACTCCGGTGTCGGAAGGTCGAATGAACACATCAAACCCAAGCCGCGTGCGTTGCTTAATAAACCTGGAAATTCGCTCTGTAAGTCATTAAGCCGGTCTAGTAAATATTTACCCTGAACAAAGGCGTTGTTTACCAAATTTTCTTCTTGCATAATTCGCATAACATGTTTTGATCTTACCATATCGGTAAGATTTGCGCCCCACGTAGAATTTATTCTGCTTGATTTATGAAAGCAATTTTCGGGAACCTCATCAACACGGTCGGATACCATAATGCCGCAGACCTGTGCTTTTTTGCCGAAAGAAATGATGTCCGGTTTTACATAATATTCCGAAGCCCAGAATTTACCGGTCAAACCGAAACCGGTTTGTACTTCATCGAACATCAGCATAATCTCGTTCTCATCGGCAATGTCTCTCATCTTTTCAAAAAATTCTTTTCGGAAAAGATTATCGCCGCCTTCCCCCTGTATCGGTTCAATGATCATAACCGCAATATCGTCATGATTATTTTTAATAGCGTAATAAATTTCATCTACGGCTTTTTGTTCCGATTTTATAATTTCGGAAATATTTTCATCGATTGGGAATTTTATTTTCGGATTAGAAACTCTCGGCCAATTAAACTTAGGAAAATATTTTATCTTGTTCGGCTCTGTGTTAGTTAAAGACATCGTATAACCGCTTCGGCCGTGAAAAGCCTGTTTGAAGTGAAGAACCTGTTGACCTTTTTCTTCTTTATATCCTTTAAGAAAATTCTTTTGTACTTTCCAGTCGAAAGCAACCTTCAGTCCGTTCTCAACCGCCAATGTTCCTCCGGCCACAAAAAAAAGATATTTCATATAATCTGGCTTTGCAATTGTGGCAAAAGTATCTACAAATTCTGCCATCTGGGTTGTATAGATGTCGGAGTTTGAAGGCTTATTTATTGAAGCTAATGTTAGTTCGCCTTTTACCCGTTCGGTGGTAAGTTTGGGGTGATTCATTCCCAGTGCTGAAGACGCAAAAAATGTAAAGAAGTCCAGATACTCATCGCCGTTCTTGGCGTCAATAATTCTGGAGCCATGACTTTTTTCCAGATCAAGGACAAAATCAAAACCGTCAGCCAACATATGTTTAGCTATAATTTGGTGAACCTTATCGGGAGTGACGTTTGAAAGTTTTTCTTTCAAATCCTCTACTGTGTTTGAAAAGGTGTTGTTCATAATTTTACCTCATAGACATTCAATAGTATGAATATTCTTGTTTAATGATTAAAGCAAATTGATAAGATGATTTATTTATTGGAAGAGGTAAAATAATTAGAAGACGTTTTCGAAGCGGGAAACGAAGTAGCTCCTTAAGCTTTTAAATCCTGTTTGTTCTAAAAAATCTTTATAATAATACATATTTTTACATAAACTACAATAATGCTACTTTAATCTAAATATTTTAATCTCAATTTTCAAACACTTTTTTTACACATTGCTAAGCCTTGTTGCATCAAATTGCTTTTCTATTTTTAATTTCTTACACTTATCCCGGTAAAAAAGATACAATTATGACGTACCCAAAAGATAAAGAGAACACAATTTTGTTTATCTTTTTAATTTTTTATCCGCATTTATCAAAAAATAGAGGAAGATAAAATGGATTTTTGGGAAAAACTTGGCATCAGGGAAAAGAATTTCGGAGCCAGCACAGGTCTCAAATGGTTTGAAACAAAAAACGAAGGTGAACTTAAAATATATTCGCCAACAAACGGCAAATATATAGCTTCGGTTTACCAGGCTTCCGAGGAAGATTATGAAAAGATTCTAAATGAATCCGGAAAAGCATTTAAAGAATGGAGAAAAATTCCGGCGCCGAAAAGAGGAGAGATAGTAAGACAAATCGGTTTAAAGCTTAGAGAATACAAGCCATATTTAGGCAAACTTGTTTCATACGAGATGGGCAAATCATTGCAGGAAGGCTTGGGTGAAGTTCAGGAGATGATAGATATTTGTGATTTCTCTTTGGGGCAATCAAGACAGCTGTACGGTTTTACCATGGCTTCGGAAAGAGCCAGCCACAGAATGTACGATCAATATCATCCTTTGGGGGTAGTGGGAGTTATTACGGCGTTTAATTTTCCGGTAGCTGTTTACGCCTGGAACGCTATGCTGGCAACGGTTTGCGGCGATGTTAATCTTTGGAAGCCCTCATCAAAAGTACCTCTTTCGGCAATTGCCGTGCAAAATATTATTGGAGAAGTAATAAAAGAAAACAATCTTCCCGAAGGATTATTTTCGCTTGTTATCGGTAAGGGCTCGACGATAGGCGAGAAATTGCTTAATGATAAACGTATTCCACTAATTTCATTAACCGGTTCTACGCCTGTAGGAAGACATGCCGGCGAAGCAATTGCTAAGCGTTTTGGGCGGGCAATACTGGAACTTGGCGGAAATAATGGAATAATTATTACTCCCGATGCCGATTTGAAAACAGCTATTCCTGCAATTGTTTTTGGAGCTGTAGGCACAGCGGGGCAAAGATGCACCACTACAAGAAGGTTAATTATTCATGAATCGGTTTATGAAAAAGTAAAGGACTCTTTAATAAAAGCATACAAGAGTTTGAAAATAGGTGATCCGCTGGATGAGAAAAATCATGTTGGTCCGTTGATAGATAAATCTGCCGTTAAGCTTTTTATTTCTGCCCTGGAACGAGTAAAAGAAGAAGGCGGTAAGGTAACATTCGGCGGCGAAGTATTAAGCGGAAAAGGATACGAATCCGGTTGCTACATTGTACCCGCCTTAGTCGAGGCTGAGAATCATTACAAGATAGTCCAGGAAGAAACCTTTGCACCGATATTATATTTAATAAAATATAGCGGGAACGTATCAAATGCGATCGAACTTCATAACGATGTTGTGCAAGGCTTATCTTCGGCAATATATACAAATAACTTGAGAGAAGCGGAGCAATTCCTTTCAATAGAAGGATCTGACTGCGGAATTGCGAATGTAAATATAGGTACATCGGGCGCGGAAATTGGCGGTGCATTCGGCGGTGAAAAGGAAACCGGCGGAGGAAGGGAATCAGGTTCCGATTCGTGGAAAGCATATATGAGAAGGCAGACAAATACGATAAATTATGGTACTGCGTTGCCGCTGGCACAGGGTATTAAGTTCGAAATTTAAAATAAATTTTAAACTGGATTATTTAACGGCTTTATTCTAAATTACGGAAAACTTCTTCTGTTTTCTATTTTGTTTTATTTCTATTTGATTGTGAGAAATCAGGGAAATAAAGCTGTTGAATAATCGATATTATTTTTAAGTAAGTTGATTAATCCTTTGTGCTAAAAAGGTTTGAGGCAAGAAGCATAAGTTATATTGAGTGATTTTCTATTTTCCCATTTTGATATTCTTATTCTCATTTTAAAATTTCCGGGATGAGAGTTAATTAGTTTTTTAACTCTTTTTCTAGTGGTACAGTATTTGACTTTTCACAATAAAAGCGGACGGTGGAATAGTGAAACAATTGCAACTAGATTCGTTCATCTCAACAAATACTGATATTGAATTTAATCAGTATAAAATTCTATCCGGCTTAAAAGAGTTCCGGAATGAATTCAATAAAAACAAGATATATCCTTCGCTTGCAGAATTAGTTTATCTTTCTTCGCAGCTTGAAGAGGTTTTAAATAAAAAGAACAATAGCCTAACGCTCCCGCTTCCCAAGGGTTTAAAAGGAGCCAAGAAGGAAGATAAAAACATTATTGTGGAAATTATAGACCACGGTACCGAGCGTAGCGAATATTTTTACGAGTTGATAGAATGGACGCTGCCTAAAATTAAAAATCTTATTGATGAAGCGTACATTCTTTATGACTTTGTAGACAAAAATATTGATATTGAGGAAGTCGGGCTAGCACCGGTTAATAAAGATGAAGGATATTTTTTAATTCCGGATAACTCGGTGGATTTAATTCAAGTTTACAAATATGAGTGTTCCGTTTATTCACCCGGCAGCAAACCGTACCGTTCTTTAAAAACTAATTTTGTAACTGCTACTAAAAATTTAGATTATTACGGCTCGGCTGAATTTATTAAACTTGAGTTGATACGTAAATACAAAGACAAGCCTAACATAGGAGCTTATATTTGCAACATAGATGTTGATTTTCCGTTTAACGAAACAATATTCCCTATTGCAAAAAGAAAGCTACTGGCATTTATCTCCGAACTAGTATAGAAATAAAAAAGGTCAAGCGTTGCTTGACCTTTTTTTATCGATTAACCTACGAGGTTTATATAATCCGCTAAAATATGTCCGGTCTCATCCAACAAAGGATCATTTTTCGGATCGTCCGTATTATCTGCAGGCGTTTCACCTTTTTGAAGCAACTTTAATCCGAGCTTTTTCCTTATCTCATTCTCGCGCTCAAATTTCTTTTGATCAAGCTCATCCTGCTCTTTCTTTCTTACATCCTCGTTTAGAGAAACATCTTTTTTATCGTGAGCTTCTTTATATTCGTTTACTTCATCAATATACTTTGCCCAAACCGCATCCTCACCGTTTATTCTTTTTAAATGTTCTTTTTCCAATTGCGGTACATATTTTTTTGCGTTACCGTAGAGTGTATATTTTGTAGGGGAAATCTGATCCCACGGCAGTGAGCTCGGTTCTGAGCTTTCGCCGAATTCCTTAGGATCGATAACCGAAGGATAGGATATATCCGGAACAACTCCCAAATGCTGTGTACTTTCACCGTTTATACGGTAAAACTTGGCGATGGTTAATTTTATTTGACCTAGTTTATCTGGAGAATTAGGCATCAACCGGTTTAAATCAATAAGATTTTGAACTGTACCTTTTCCGTAAGTTTGTTCGCCGATTATAAGGCCGCGCCCGTAATCCTGAATTGCAGCAGAAAATATTTCTGATGCCGAGGCGCTGAATCGGTTAACCAAAACCATCATGGGGCCGTTGTAAAATATTGACGAATCCGGATCATCTTCTTCTCTAATTTTTCCATCTGAGCTTTTTATTTGTACCACTGGTCCGTCTTTAATAAACAAACCGGTAAGCTTAACAGCTTCTTCCAGAGAGCCGCCGCCGTTATTTCTTAGATCGATTATCAACCCGTTAATGTTTTCTTTTTTCAATTCAGCCAAAAGCTTCTTTACGTCTCTGGTGGTGCTTTTAAAGTCTTTATCACCTCTTTGCTCAGCTTCAAAATCGCTGTAAAACGCCGGGATGGTAATTACACCCATCTTATAGTTTTTGTTCTTTTCTTTTATATCTATAATTTTCTCTTTTGCTGATTGTTCTTCCAGTTTAATTTTATCTCTAACCAGAGTAATCTCTTTTGTTTTTCCATTAACTCCTTCGCTAGCGGGTATAATTTGAAGGCGTACAATACTGCCTTTCGGTCCTCTTATTTTTTGCACTACGTCGGTAATTCTCCAGCCTATAACATCAACCATTTCACCGTCTTTGCCTTGAGCAACCGCAACTATTTTATCGCCTGGGTGAAGCAGCTTGCTTTTGAAAGCCGGGCCGCCTGGAATTACTTCTACTATTTTTGTGTATTCGTCTTCCGTTTGCAATTGCGCGCCAATGCCTTCGAGTGAACGGCTCATATCTATTTTAAAATTGTCCGATGTTGACGGCGACATATAATTTGTATGTGGATCCAGCGCTTCCGTAAATGAATTTTCAAAAAGCTGGAAGACATCTTCATCATCGTATTGCATGAGGTTCCTGGCCAGGTTATCATATCTTTTGGTTAAAGTTTCCTTTACAGAATCCCATTTTTTACCCGTTAGGAGAAGGTTTAATGCATCGTTTTTTATTCGCTTTCTCCATAAGTCGTTTAGTTCTACAGTATCTTTCGGCCAGGGAACGTTTTCACGATCAATCAAAAAAGTTTCGTCTTTCTTGAAATCGAAACCTTTATTTAACAACTTCTTTGCGTATTCTATTCTTTCGTTCATCCTGTCTCTAAATACATTAAAAATAACGAAGGCGGGATTTACATTTCCGGTTTTAATGTCGTCATCTAACTGATATCTGTATTTTTGAAAGTTATCAATATCTGATTGAAGAAAATAAATTCTGTTATAATCAAGCGATTTCAAATAACGTTTAAAAATTACGTTCGAAAGAGAATCGTTTAATTGAAACTTTCGGTAGTGATACCTTGATAGGATGGTTAAGATCATCTGGTCTTCGGTTGACATATATTGCTCGGGGTGAGCCACTGTAACCGTATCAGACGAGCCAAAAATATTTAATTTAAAATTAGTAGAGCGCGCTAAAAATATATTAGCTGTAACTATAATAATAGCTAATACAAGAATTTTTTTCATAATATTACTCGTTGTTTTCGTCATTACTTTTAAGATTATTAGTAAACAGATGCAATCAAAAAATAGATATTATTTTCCGCTGCCGGTTTTTCATTTAGATTATAAATGATTTTTTTCAAACAGCAATATCTGAATAAATATTTTATTAAAAAAATCAATTTTCAGTATCTTAAATATTTGTCAGGGTTTAGCTTGAACAATGTAAGGGAGGCATGGAGGAGCAAAAGCTCCTCCATGAAATTATTTCAATTTTAACGCTAATTGAAAAACTTGTGAGGCATGTTTTTCTATATTTTTTACTTCAATAACATTAGCGATATAGCCCTTTTTATCTATTACGTATGTTACTCTATTATCCATCCCGTTATTTAAAAGAACGCCGTACTTTTGGGAAACTACTTTGTCGGAATCTGAAAGAAGCGGGAAGTTCAAGTGATAATTCTTAATAAAAGTGCGAAGGTCTTTTTTACCGTCTACGCTTACGCCGAAAACCTTAATGCCGTTCTTTTTGAATTTGTTCCAATCGTCTCTGATACCGCAAGCTTCTTTAGTACAACCGAAAGTACCGGCTTTGGGGTAAAAATAAACTATTACCGGTGATTTTCCTTCAAATGAAGAAAGAGTGTAAGAGTGGCCGGCTGCATCCTGCAAGGTGAAATCCGGAGCTTTGGTGCCAACTTTTAATTCGCTCTGTGCAAACAAACCGGATGAAACAAAAAGAAAAAGCACAACCGACAAAACAACTTTCATATTTTTCATATCCAGGTCCTTTCGATACTGTTTATAAAGTAATTTAACTAATCTTTTTCAACGCTTCTGGCAAAGATATAATTTACATTCTTCAGCATCTGTTTGTTGTTAAAAACTCCGTTTAGTTCTTCTTCAGTTAGATACTTTTTTACTTCGTCTGATTTTAAAAGCTCGGTTTTTAGATCTTTTGATTTATCTGCCCACACATCCATTGCCGATGTTTGTACTATTTTATACGCATCTTCTCTTGATATTCCTTTGTTTACAAGTTTTAGTAAAACTGTTTGAGAAAATACCAAACCGCGCGTAAGGTTTAAGTTCTTCAACATATTCTCAGGGTAAATTAAAAGATTTTTTACCAATTTTACTGTTAAGTCTAGCATATAATCCAAAGCGATGCAGCTATCGGGCACAATAATTCTTTCCACCGAAGAATGTGATATATCTCTTTCATGCCACAATGCCACATCTTCCATTGCCGCAACAGCATTACTTCTTAATATTCTCGCCAAACCGGTTATTCTTTCGCTTACAATCGGGTTTCTTTTATGAGGCATAGCAGATGAACCTTTTTGACCTTTTGAAAAATATTCTTCGGCCTCAAGTACTTCGGTTCGTTGTAGATGCCTAATTTCAATTGCTATCTTTTCTAAGGTAGCGCCAATAATGCCAAGAGTTGTTATAAATTCTGCGTGTCTATCGCGTTGAATAACCTGCGTAGAAACCGGAGCAGGTTTTAAGCCCATTTTTTCACAGACATATTCTTCAACCTTTGGAGAAAGATGTTCGAAAGTACCTACTGCGCCAGAGATTTGTCCTACGCTGATTGTATCAATTGCTTTTTCGAGCCTTGCAATATTTCTTTTTGTTTCTTCAAACCAGAGAGCGAA
>DAIERC010000230.1 GCA_027347125.1 Ignavibacteriales bacterium | reverse complement strand
CTACCGAAATTTTATAGAAATATATGCCGTTTTTAGCCGCGTCATTCGGTAATGTTTATTTTTCGCTATTCAGTATATTGTTTACAGCATTTACCAAATAAATATAACTTGCCCCCAGACTTACTACATATTCATTCTCGCCCCATAGAAAGGGCCAATCTTCCTTGTTCTCCGGGAAATCAGGTTTTAATATTAACACTCCCGGGACAATACCGCCTGCAATAAAAGAAAAGTCGGCGCGGTTATTTCCGTACGCGATTTTCTTCGACACGGTTCCCACGCCGGAAACAAATGATATGTTAGAACCCGGATGACATCCATAAATATAGTTCAAACCGCGGTACACATACTCCGCTCCGATGATATCAGGAAAAGTTTTATGAAGTATATAATTTGTTATTGCAAAATTAACTATCAATCCGTCTCCCGCCCATCCGCCGGTGGAAATGGGAACGCCGAAAGGATTTTGTTCAGAAATTTTATCAATGTTGTTTTTATAGTCGATCGCCAAATCTCTTATCTTCGACGAATATGATTTATCCATAAAGGGCATAGCTTCAACCGCAAGCGACGCATAATTCCAAAATTGTTTACTGATTTCCGGCATCAATTCTTTAACCGCATCGGCATACCTGGTTTCTTTTGTAGATTTTAAAAGTTCAACCGCGGCCTTCATTTTTTCCAATTCCAACGGTCCGCCGGTTGTATTACCGTAACGGAACAAATCGGGTTTATGAGTTTGTTCTTCGTCCCAAACTTTTCTTGCGGTGGCAATACATTCCGCGGCAAGTGTGCCATCATATTTTTGTAAAGCGCGACCGGCAGCGGCTAGTGCCGCAATGGAACCATAGTTTAAGGAAGTTGATTTATTTGTAAACGCCCATCTATCGTCGAATGTACCGCTAGTAAATCCGTTGGTTTGAAGACTGTCTAGCCTAGGATTATAAACAAGATTGTCCGTGCTGGTAGATGCGTCGCCTAGATGAGTATATTGCGAAAGGTGACCGTCTATGATACCGTTGATCGCATGGCCGACGGCCGTGAATTGTGCCAATAGTTGAAGAGCGCCGTGTTCAATCTGCTGAATCAGATCGGGCACGCCGTCGGGTCGATGAATTTCAACATATCGCGTTTTTTCATTTATTGTAGTTTCATCTCTTTTCAGATGAAACTCTTCCCAGGTATTAACTAAGTTCGACACAACATAATATTGCGTCTGGGTGCGGATATCGAAATCGCCCGCATCAAACCAGCCACCTACATTTAAACCGGGAATATGTTCAAACGGTTTATAAGGAGTATCGGTTGTTGGGCCTTGCGCGTAAAGATCGAAATGTTCATGATTAACCGGGGCCTGCAGCGCATCGTCCAGATGGGCTGCGCCGTGCCATACACGGTAAGCTTCTCTCACGTACATATGGTCCATCTGAACCGGGAAATAAACATCAAGCGTAGGCTGCCATGCTTTTTCATAAACATCTTTCGCAATCCTAAACGGCTTTGTTTTCATTGCGTCATATTTAATTACGTACAAGCCGCTTTCTTTTACTGAAGAAAAATTAAAAGTGGAATAATTATACCGGAGATATTTTCCCCAGCTTTTTATGGGGGCTTCAAATGCTTTTACATAGTTTCCATCATTAGTAACTCTTAATAATTCGGCGGTCTTAAAAGGCTTATCGTTAACATCGAACTCCAGCACGGCAATTTTCTGTTGATCCGGATGATAACCAACCTGCGAATATTCGATAACAGGCTTTCGGAACCAGTTAGGAATTGTATTGACCGAAAGAAACCACTCTATTACATTTCCGGTTTTGCCGGAAGGAATTAAACTTCGTACAACGAACCATCCGTTTTGTGCTTTGTTGCGTCCGTCGTATAACTCAAGATTACAATTCATAGCCTTGATGTTAACACGCTGATACGGATCTTCAGGCGCAAGCGTTAAATCTTTTCCTGAGGCAAGAGGTTTCGGCTCAACATCACCGGAGTTTGTTACTCCCATCGAGCTATAAGGATACAAAGGAAAGCTGCCGCTTTTATCGTCAATTAAAAATGTTTTTTCAAAGTAAGCAGAAGGTAGAAATTCCAGATTAAAACCTGCGCGCCCTTCAAGTTCCTTAGGAAGAGGTTTGATAAGATTAACAGTTAAGATTATTCCATCGCCGTGGGCCTCGACTTTTATAGTATAATCAAAATTAAAATCGGGATAAGATAAATACGCTTCGATGCTGTTATCTTTTTCGTTTACTTTTCTATCGGTGAAATGCGGTATAGGATCCCATTGCCCGGGAGTCGGACTTAGCCTTACATCGCCGTTAGTAACAGTTCTAACTCCGTGATGTATTATTTCAACCCCGCTTATTTTTGAATCGCTGAAATTATCGTTATACCAGTTATTGAAAACCAATATGTTTAATCCGCGTTTTTCAAAATAACCTTCCTTGTTCAAAGTTAATGACGAAGGATTTGTTTGAGAATAACATACCCCGTTTACCGCCAATAAAATGGAAAAGACGAATAAATATTTTGTTACACTTTTATAACGAGCTGATGCTTTGGCATTCAATATTACCTCCATTTAGAATTTTAAAATACTCTCTATTCGGCAATCTTCTTTATAAACATTTTACCGGTGTACTGTTCCATTTCGAACCCGGTTACCTTGCCGGAATCATCTTTCTGAAAATGAACAAAGCCATAGGAGCCGATTACATAAAAATCTTTATCCGATTCGGCATGTAAAATTATTTTCATATTGTCCGGCGTATAAGCTACAAGACGATTATTTTCCACAGCCAGCTTAATATTAACACCGGGAGCAACTTGATATTCGCCTGCATATTGATTTAGTATTTTGGGATCCACATTAATAGAAGGACGCTCAAACACAAATTGCATTCCGCGCGAGTATCCTTCGGCTTTTCCTCCGGAGTGCCCCATCCCTTCCACAACCTTAGTCTGAAATTTCAATCCCTCAAAGTTTTGATTCTTAATTATATCTGCAAACTTTTGGAAC
>DAIERC010000218.1 GCA_027347125.1 Ignavibacteriales bacterium | reverse complement strand
TAGAAACGCGGTTAATATTAATGGAACCTATTATACTTATTCCGAATTCGGAAAAATCACCTCAAAAGTACGGGCTTATTTAGACGCAAATTGTAATGAAGATGAAAAACTGGTGGGAATTATTGCAAGAGAGTCAACTGATGTTGAAACTTACGCGGCAATTTACGGATCTCTTTTCGGCGGCAAAGGTTATGTGCCAATAAACCCGGCAAATCCTATCGACAGAAATTCTTCCGTAATTCTTCAAAGCGGAATTAAAACAATCTTTTGTAAAAAAAGCGACGAGAGAATTACCGAACTGGCAAAAGCCAATAACGTAACTCTAATTGAAGTGAGCGAACTTCCCGAAACAAGTGTAAATTTAGAGCTTCCAAATGTAGATGAAAATGAAGTAGCATATATTCTTTTTACATCCGGCAGCACGGGAGTACCCAAGGGCGTGCCTATAACCAGAAAAAATTTAAGCGCATTTGTAGAAGCCTTCCTTTCCCTAGGTTACAATGTAAATGAAAACGACAGGTTTTTGCAAATGTTTGAGTTAACATTCGACTTTTCCGTAGTATGTTATATAATTCCTATTTGCATAGGCGCTTGCTTTTATACCGTACCCGCGGAGGGAGTAAAATTTGCAAACGTTTATATGGTAATGGAAGAACACGAAATAACCTATTCGTGCCTGGTACCGTCTGTGCTATCATATTTAAAACCTTATTTTGATGAGATACGCCTGGAAAAAATGAGGTATTCACTTTTCTGCGGCGAAACATTGTTCCAGGATATTGCGCAAGCGTGGTCTGCCTGCATTCCGAACGGAACAATTATTAATGCATACGGTCCGACGGAAGCAACCGTATTTTGCCTTACTTTCGATTGGAACAAAAACGGCAGCGATAAAAAAACATTTAACGGCGGTGTTTGCGTAGGCAAAGAAATGAAAGACATGAAAGCAATTGTAGTAGATGAAAATATGAAGCCTTTGCCGCAAGGTGAAAAAGGCGAGCTGTGCCTCAGCGGCCCGCAGTTAACTCCAGGCTATTGGAAGAATGATGAAAAGAATAAAGAATCCTTCTTCAAACTAAAGCTTGAAGGCAAAGAATATACTTTTTACAGAACCGGAGATTTAGCGTTTGCCGATGAAGAAGGCGATTTCATGTTTAGCGGAAGAATTGACAGCCAGATAAAAATTCAAGGTTTCAGAATTGAACTCGGCGAAATAGAACATTTTGCGCGCGAGTTTGCTTTAAACAATGTTGCGGCGGTTGCATATAAAAACACCATGGGAACCATGAATATCCATTTATTTGTTGAGAATTATACCGGCGACGTAAACGAGGTTTCAAAATACCTTAAAACAAAAGTACCCGAATACATGGTACCTTCAAGCGTTTCCACACTTCCCTACTTCCCGTTGAACGCAAACGGTAAAACCGACAGGAAGGAATTATTAAAAATAGTACAGGACAAGGTAAATCATAATTAATAAGCCGTAAGGGGAAGAACTAATTTTTGCACGGTAAATAATTGGGAGTAAAAAAATAAGATGTTAAAAGATTTAGTTGAGATCATTAAAAAGTTTCCTGATAAAAATGCATTTTGTATTGATAACAAATTTTATTCGTATGCAGATTTTGCGCAAGAAATATCTAATATAAGGAAATATATCGATGATAATTTTAAAGGCAAAGAAAAAGCTATCGGTATAACTACCTTTGATGACTTTGAAACTTATGCGGCCATATTTGCGGTTATGTTTTCTGGCCTGGCGTTTGTTCCTATTGATCCGCATCATCCGCTGGAAAGGATTTCCAACATAGTTAATATTGCCGATGTAAATGTTATTCTTACCAGTCGCGTTGAAGAAAGTATTGATACAATAAAAAGCAAACTTGAGTCCCTGGCTATCAAACCTTTAAGCGAGTTAAGTAAAGCCGAATTAAATTTATCGCTTCCCAAGGTTAAAGATTCGGATGTTGCTTATATACTTTTTACTTCCGGCAGCACGGGCATCCCCAAAGGAGTTCCGCTAACAAACGGGAACATAGAATCTTTCATAGACGCATACATGGCTCTCGGCTATGAAATAAACGAGAACGACAGATGCCTTCAATCTTCCGATTTAACATTTGATCTTTCCACAATGTCGTACATGGTTCCGCTTTCCAAAGGCGCGTGTGTTTACACGGTGCCGTCGGGAGGAATAAAATACGCCAGCATTTACGGCGTACTGGAAGAACACGAAATTACAATCGCGTTAATGGTGCCGTCGGTACTTACATATTTAAGACCTTATTTTAACGATATCAGGCTTGAAAAGATGCGCTACTCGATGTTTTGCGGCGAAGCCTTATACGCCGATATTTTAAGCGAGTGGGCGCAGTGCGTACCGAACGCATTAATCCAGAATGTTTACGGCCCGACAGAAGCAACAAACTTCTGTTTAACTTACGACTGGAATAAGGAGATTTCTAAAAACAAAGTTTTCACCGGCATAGTTTCAATCGGCAAGCCGATGAAAAACATGGAAGCAATTATTGTAGATGATTTGAATAATCCGCTTCCGAGAGGTGAAAAAGGAGAACTTTGCTTAACCGGACCACAATTAACTACCGGCTATTTAAAAAATCCGGAAAAGAACCGGGCAGCTTTTTTTACTTTAAATACCGGCGGGAAAGAAAAAACTTATTATAAAACCGGCGATGTTGCATTTCTTGATGAAGATAACGATTTTATGTTTTGCGGCAGAAAAGATTACCAGATAAAAATTCACGGATATAGAATTGAGCTCGGAGAGATAGAACATTACGCGCGCGAAATTCTTAACAATACTAATGTTGTTGCAATCGCATATCAGAACCATATGGATATTACCCAGATACATTTATTCGCGGAAGGTTTTGAGGGCGATACCCGTACAATTTATGAAAGTTTAAAAACAAAAATACCTGAATACATGCTGCCGGCGGGAATTACGTCGCTGCCTAGCTTTCCACTTAACGCCAACGGCAAAATTGACAGAAAAGCCCTATTAAATTTTTTGGGAAAAACAAAAGGAGATCGTATGATTGAAAGGTTGACAATTAGACAAGCCACAATTGAAGATATACCCTTCGTAATTGAAACAATATTCGAATCCGAAAAGAGCGGTTCCAACGTAATAAGCTCATGTAAAATTTTCGAATTATCGGAGGATCAATTTAGTGCGATGTTAACCGAAGTGTTAAAACAGGACCTGGAAAATTATGATTATTATCTTTCCGGTTTTATAATTGCGGAACTTGACGGCGAATATGTAGGAGCGCTCGGTTCATGGTATGAAGCTCCTGACGGAACAGCCAGCGGGATGATTAAGGCTACAGTGCTTTACCAGTACCTTGACAAGACCAAAATAAAATCAATCGGCACCAACACCAGGGTTGTAAAAGGACTGGCATTAAACCGCGATAAAGACACTCTGCAACTGGAACACGGCTATGTAAGAGAAAAATTCAGGCGGCAGGGTGTATTCAGCAAATTGCTGGCCGAAAACATTATAAGGAATTACAAAAGACATAACGGCTTCGACAAAGTGCAGGGTATAATTTTTAGAGACAATTACAAATCATTTAACGCCCATTTAAAATTCGGTTACAAAGTTGTTGATGAAAAGAAAGTAGATGACCCGGAAATTCTAAAATTCTTTTCTTACAATACAAAAGTGCTGGTTGAAGTTGACAAAGGGGCAATATTAAAATTATTAGCATAAAATATTTATATACTTATTTAATTACGGAGAAATAATGGGTAACCTTGAAAAATTAAAAAAAGCCTTTTCGGAATCATTGGAAATAGAGCCGGAAACCATTACAGACGAGTTAAGCTACAGCTCGGGCAACTGGGATTCTATAGCGCACCTGGCGTTAATCGCTTCAATTGAAACCGAATTCGATATTATGCTCGCGTCCGATGATGTAATAGACATGAGCAGCTTTCAAAAGGCTAAGGAAATCTTAGGCAAATATGACATCAAATTTTAGCCTAGAAGGCAAAGTAGCATTTATTACCGGCTCTACACGCGGTATGGGCTGGGCAACCGCACGAACTCTTACCAGATTCGGTGCTACGGTAATACTTAACGGCATTAACAGTCAGGATTTGCTGGAGCAACGCAAAGAAGAATTGAAGAAAGAATTCAACGTTGAGTGCGACGGTTTTCTTTTTGACGTGGGAGATATGGATGCCGCGCAGAATTGCTATAACCAGATTTTTAAAAAACATAAGAAGTTAGACATACTGGTTAACAACGCCGGCACGCTAGACGATAACCTGGTGGGCATGATAAGAAAAGAAGACATCAGGCATACGTTTAGCACAAACGTAAACGGGGTTATTTACAATCTGCAGTTTGCCGCCAGACTTATGTCCAGGAATAAATCCGGTTCGATAATTAATATTTCATCATTGGTAGGACGCGTAGGAAACGAAGGGCAGGTTGTTTACGGCGGAAGCAAAGCCGCGGTTATCGGAATAACATTATCGGCCGCAAGAGAACTCGCTTCAAAAAACATCCGCGTAAACGCAATTGCGCCGGGTTTCATCAACACCGATTTTGTAAAGCCGCTGCCCCCCGCCATCTTTCAACAAAGATTGAACTCAGTAAAGATGGGCAGAATAGGCGAACCTGAAGAAGTTGCAAATGCAGTGCTGTTTTTAGCGTCCGATTTATCGTCATACATTACCGGCCAGGTACTGGGCGTAGACGGAGGAATGATAATGTGATGTTCTGGGAAATTGAAAATATTCCGCAGGATCGAATTGCCCTGATAGATGATGTTTCCGGAGAAAATATTACTTACGGAAAGCTAAAAGAGGAATGCGATAAATTTGCGTTACGAATAAAATCGGAGAAGAAAAGATTAATCTTTCTTTTTTGCGATAACACGGTAGATTGCGTTATCGCCTACCTTTCGGCGTTACGTTCAGGCCATGCCGTATTCCTTGTAAACGCAAGGATGGACGCCGAATTGAAGAACAGCCTTATTGACGTTTACCAGCCAGAGATTATAATATCAATCGAGCAAATGAGTTCCCTTTCGCGCAACTATAAACTAGAAGAAACCGGCGCAAAACAATTTTTATATTTTAATTCTGAAAACAAAAAAGAAGTTCATAAAGATATTGCCGTACTTCTTTCCACTTCAGGAACAACCGGAAGCCCCAAACTAGTAAAGCTTACCCATAAAAACATCCAGGCAAACGCTTCTTCAATAGCCGAATACCTTGGCATTGATGAAAACGAAAAACCGATTACAAGTCTGCCGATGAGCTATTCCTTCGGGCTTTCGGTAATCAACAGCCACCTGATGAAAGGCGCAACGATTTTGTGCACAAATAAATCAATGGTGATGCGCGAGTTCTGGAATACGTTTAACCAGCATAAGTGTACATCATTTTCGGGCGTGCCGTACAACTACCAGATGCTGCAAAGATTGAAATTCGATAAGATGGAAATTCCGAGTTTAAAAACCATGGCTCAGGCCGGCGGAAGACTTAGCGAAGAGTTTATAAGATTTTTTTATGAAGTTGCGAAAAAGAAAAATATAAAATTTTTCGTAATGTACGGGCAAACAGAAGCCACTGCCAGAATTTCCTACGTACCGTTTAATAAGCTAGGCGATAAGATTGGTTCAATCGGAATCCCGGTTCCGGGCGGAGAGATAAAAATATTTTTAGACGGCCATGAAATCAATACGCCGAAGGTTGAGGGAGAGCTGGTTTATCAAGGGCCAAACGTGATGATGGGCTACGCCGAAACACGCGAAGATCTTGCGAAGGACGACGAACTGAACGGCGTGCTTCATACCGGCGATATAGCTTATAAAGATGAAGACGGATTCGCGTATATTACCGGGAGACTTAAACGTTTTATAAAATTGTTCGGTTTAAGAGTTAACCTAGACGAGATTGAAAAGATGATTGAAAACCATTTTGCGTTTGCTGCCGCATGTTACGGAACCGACGACGCATTGAAGATATTAATTCAATCTTCCGGTAATTCCGATGCCGAGCCGGTTAAACATAAAGTTATAGAAACCTATAAACTCCATCATTCGGTTGTAAAAGTAAAATGTGTGGGCGCAATACCGGTTACGTCATCAGGTAAAAGAGATTACAAGGCAATACAAGAAATGGATATTTAATGAGCGCAATAGAAGAACTATTTTCATTACCACAATACTCAATTCATAATGATAAAAAACGCGCGCTGCTTTTAGAAGAATTGAAACAGCTTACGCAATTTCATTACCTGAACAGCATTCCGTATAAAAATATTATAGATAATCTAGGTATCAGGGATAAAAACAAATTCGGTTCTATTGAAGAATTACCTTACATACCGGTAAGACTTTTCAAAACTCAAAACATAAAAAGCGTGCCCGACAGCGAGGTAATAAAGACATTAACATCAAGCGGAACTACAAACCAGCAGGTTTCCAGAATTGCTTTGAATAAAGAAACCTCGATGCTTCAGGTAAAAGCCCTGGCTTCGATTATAACTTCGTACATCGGGCAACAACGCCTTCCGATGATAATTATAGATACCGACGCAACTATAAAAAACAAATCATCTTTAAGCGCAAGAGGAGCCGGCCTTGTAGGTTTATCCAATTTCGGGCGCGATCATTTTTTTGCGTTAGACGAAAATATGGAATTAAAAGTCGACCAGCTTCTTGCATATTTAGAGAAACATAAAAATGAACAACTGCTGCTCTTCGGCTTCACTTTTATGGTTTGGCAGTACCTCTATCAAACGATGAAAAAAACAGACACAAAAATTGATTTGAGCAACGCTACGCTTATACACAGCGGCGGCTGGAAAAAATTGATTGAGCAGTCCGTATCAAACGAAGTATTTAAATCCGAACTATACAAACTTTTCGGCATGAAAAAGATTTACAACTTTTACGGAATGGTTGAGCAGGTCGGCAGCATTTATATGGAGTGCGAAGAAGGCCATCTTCATACGCCAAACTTCGCAGAAATAATAATTAGAGATTACAACGATTGGAGCGTGCTTCCCGCGGGCAAAAAAGGAGTGGTTCAAACAATAAGCGTGCTTCCGAAAAGTTACCCGGGACATTCTTTACTTACTGAGGATATGGGAACAATAATCGGGATTGACAATTGTCCATGCGGAAGAAAAGGAACTTATTTCAGCGTAAACGGCAGAGTGCCGAAGGCGGAACTGCGCGGTTGCAGCGATACTCATGCGGAAACAGTACAAAGCAACGGGAGAGCGAATTAATATGAAAGTAATACAATATACGCCCGTAAACAACCCGGATGCGGATATAGAAAACATAGTTAACGATAAATTTGTAAAGCAAAAGCCACTATCCCCTTTTCATGAAACAAGCGTAAATTTTTTGTCGGCGTTATCAAAAGAAATTCTGGAATATCCCGGCGTAAAAGTTTTCCCGGAATTGGTAGCACTTGCCTTCTGGTTAAGAAGAGCAAATTTGTCGTCAATAATATCTCCTTTTAATAATAAGATTGATGACTCGGAAGTTGTTGTACCTAGAGGAGTGGCTTTTCATATAGCTCCTTCCAATGTAGACAGCATATTTCTATACTCGTGGGCGTTATCGCTTCTTGTAGGCAATTTAAATGTTGTTAGAGTTTCTCAAACACTAAACGAACAACTGGAAATATTGCTTAGCATTTTGAGAGAGCTGCTACATCAAAAAGAATGGACGGAAATTAAGGACAGGAATATTATTTTTACTTATCCGCGTGATGAAAAAATAAATATCTATCTTTCCAACAGGGCAGACGTAAGAATATTATGGGGCGGCGATGAAACAATAAAAAGCATCCGCGTTTTACCTTCAAAGCCGGCTACCAAAGATATTTTATTTGCGGATAAATTTTCATACACGGCGGTAGACGCTTCTATGTATTCATCGCTGCCGGATGAAAAGAAGATTCAGCTTGCGAGAAATTTTTATAACGACGCATACTGGTTCGACCAGATGGCTTGTTCGTCACCCCGTTTTGTTTTATTTGTCGGATCAGAAAAAGAATGCGAAGCTTCCAGCAAAGCGTACTGGAAATTCCTTGAAGATGAATTGATGCAAAAAGGTAAACCGGATACTTTAGATATCGCGATGGAAAAGCTGGTGTACATGTATGAATCGATTTCGAGAACGGAATTGCCGACATTGCCGGCAGAATTAAACAGCAACAAACCGACGGTATTAAGAGTTGCAAAAAATGAGATAACAAAATTTAGAGAAACCTGCGGCGGCGGTTTTTTCTTTGAATGCTTCTTAAACAATTTAGATGAACTTACCGGCATGGTAAGCCGCAAAGATCAAACGCTGGGATATTACGGTTTTTCAAAGGATGAGTTAAAACAATTCGCATCAAAAGTAAACGGAGCAGGCATCGACCGAATTGTTCCGATAGGACAGGCATTGAACTTCGCACCAACGTGGGATGGTTATTCGCTTCTTAACGAATTAAGCAAGCGTGTAAGCGTTTTATAATAAATCAACGCCTAGGAATTACTATCACCATGTTACGCAACCTTTGAAATACTGTCTGCGCCAGGCAAGTTGGAAAAACGTAGTGCTATAATAGAATAATTTTATCCAACATTCATTTACTCTGAAACGGAAATTATGCGTAAGGGAGTTGCTCAAAGAACCCGGGTTAAAGCCCGGTTTTTTTATGGTAGAACTATGTTTCGTTAATAATGGTTAAAAATAAAAAGGCCGTTTCAGTTGAAACGGCCTGCTACATTTTGAATTTTCACACAGCCTTTTTAAAAGTTAAAGTATATTACCGGCTGTAACTGGGCTGATTCCACCTGCACAACAACAATTATCATCAAAGCTAAAAGCAAAGCCTGCACAACTACCGGTGATGCGGTAATCCATTCCTGAATTTTTTTATCGACAAACTTCGGTATGAAATGGATAATATAACCAAGCAACATCAAATA
>DAIERC010000213.1 GCA_027347125.1 Ignavibacteriales bacterium | reverse complement strand
GCACATTCGCGTATCCGGGTAATTGTCTTATTCTTTTGGTTACTTCAATTCCGTTCATTCCGGTGCCCAAGTTAATGTCCATTAATATAACATCATACATGTTTTGTAATACTTTTATAGTGCCATAGAACCGTTATGCGCGTAATCGAGATGATATTCTTCATTTAAAAAAGTGGCAATTACATCCTGATTAATTAAATTATCTTCAACCAATAATATATTAGCCATTTTGAGCGGAATTACTTTTTTATTTCCTGCTGCATGTTTTATTTCCGATATATCTTCTTTCACTAAAACATTTAGCATATTATTATCTGTCGCAGGTAATAAGATAGTAAAAACGGAACCCATATCTTTTTCACTATCAACCGTAATATATCCGCCAAACATTTCTATCAACTTTTTTGCAATGGTTAAGCCAAGTCCGCTGCCTTCAAAATTTCTGTTGTAGCCTTCACTGGCTTGTCTAAACGCTTCAAAAATAATTTTATGATTTCCGCTAGAAATACCAATTCCGGTATCTTTAATTTTTAACACCGCCCAATATTTACTGTTATTCATTTTGGCGTCCAACTCAACCGTTATAGAGCCCTTGTTTGTGAATTTAACTGCGTTATCCAAAATATTATCTAATGCTTGTTGAAGCAACACGGTATCAATTTCGGAAAAAAGCCGGCCGTTTTTCATTTCCACACTAAGTTTAAGGTTCTTAGCTTTGGCCGGTTTAATAAAAGAATTAACGGAAGATTGCACATGTTGTCCCAAGTTAACGTTTCCAATGTTTAGCGGAATCTCATTAGCCTCAAGCTGGGATAAATTAAGAACGCTGTTTAGAGTGTGCAACAAACGTTTTCCGGACAATTGGATATTCCGCATCATTTCTTTTTCATCGGCGCCTTCTATAATGTCGCCAAGTATCTGCGAAAAACCGAGTATGCCAATAAGCGGTGTGCGGAACTCGTGGAGAGTAGATTTTAATTTATCTGATTGTTCAGCTTTTTCCTTGGCAATTACCAATTCCTTCGCAAATATCTTGCGTTCGGAAATATTTTCCTGCATGCTTAAATAATGCGTTATGTCCCCGCTAGCATTTCTTATTGGAGATATAGATGAAAATACCCAGAATAATTCGTCGTTCTTTTTCCGGTTGATATATTCGCCTTTCCACTCGATTCCTTGGGTAATGCTGTTCCAAATATTTTTATATAGTTCTTGCGGATTTTCTTTTGCTCTTAAAATATTTGGGCGGCTACCTATTGCGTCTTCATATTTATAACCGGTTACTTCCGTAAACCTGGCGTTCACGTATTCTATAGTTCCATTCAAATCGGTTATAATAATTGCCGAAGGGCTTTGCTCAACCGCCCAGTAAAGCTTTAATAGTTGTTCTTCGGCTTTTATTCTTTCGCGAATTTCTTTTTGCAGTTTCTCATTTGCTTTTTTTAACTCGATAGTTCTTTCTTCTACCCTGCGTTCCAGTTAGTAATGTGCAACTTGCAAAGCCTCTTCCATATATTTGCGTTCAGAAATATCCATGAAGCTTTCAATGAAATATTCATGTATTCCCAGGGTAATATCGGCAATGGTTTTTATAATAGGAATTAATTTGCCGTTACTTTTTTTTAGAAGTCCTTCCTGATCAATTAAAATTTCGTTGGGTGGAGTTCTTTTTTCCGTAAAGAAAAAATGATTGATCCTTGGTGTTCCTATAATTTGTTCTTTGGAGTTACCCAGTAGTTTAGCCGCCGCCAAATTAAGATCGGTAATCTGATCGGTTTTTTTATCAACAATTATAATTCCAGCTTGCACGGAATCAAGTATTGCTTTTAATTCCCTTGTACTTTGAACGACATCTTTTGTTTTAAACGCAATTTTTTGTTCCGTAATTTCGTTTAAATTTTCTACTTCTTCGGCCAAATCAAAATTGTTTAGCAACGATGCGAAGTAATTTGAGTGCACCCCGCATAAATCCAAAATAAGCTGTTCCGAAATTTGTTTTTCCAGCAACAAAAGGATAAGACCTATTATACCGGATTGTCTTATCAAAGGAATAATAAGCTGCTGCGAATATTCGTAATCTTCACAGGCCAGTTGCCATTTGGTTATTTCACCGGTATTCAAAACCTGCGTTATGCCGCCTTCGTTTAGCAGTTCGCCAAATATTCTCTCTATTTCTTTTTCTTTAAGTGGTGCGGTTGAGGTTTTATAAAAAAAATTAAAATCTTTTTCTTCAAGCAAGAACAATGCTGCGCAGCAAATACCAGGGACGTGATTAAATACTTCTATACCCGCGGTGATTATTTCAAACTGGCTTTTTCCAAATATCGGTTTCTTGTTGAAGGAAATTATACTCTCTAAAAAATTATTTGATATGTTTTTCTTTTCAACAAGCATATTGGAAACGTTTTTTATTCTACTAACATTAGTCGAACCGTTAATTCAAAATCCTCTTTTAAACTTTTCCTCATATTTGTAAATGCACCGTTGGGAATTTTTATGGTTTCCCAAATTTTATAATTTGGTTCCGGTATTAAGTTATCGCCGGCGTAACCAAGTTCCATTATTCTGGCAACAATATTTCCAAGATGAACGGAAGCCACTAGGTTGTTTGATTGATTTCTCACAACACCGGTATGATGATAAAAAATAGCATCTTGAATAGATTCGGGCAACTTCCATTTTTCGGCTAACATCTGTCCCACACGTGCATGATCCACTCCGAAAATTTCTACTTCGGCATCTTTAATTCTCAATTGCTTGCTTTCTAATAATTCCAAAACGCTGGCGTATTCCTTATGCGCATATTCAAAAAACAAGAGTTTGCCGATGTCATGAAAGATACCCGCAAGAAAATAATTCTCAAGTTTCTTTTCTCCGGCAGCGCTCCCAATCATTCTTGTGGCAATGCCAACACCAATTGAGTGCGCCCAAAAATCAACAGGCCTGAAATGAAGAAGCAATTTATCCTTTGAAAAAAAATTAATCACCGAGAGCGCAAATACTATATTCCTAACCTCGTTAAATCCGAGGTAAAGAATAGCTTGCGATATAGTATCGATTCTTCCGTGGAATCCGTAAAACGGAGAATTGGCAACCCTTAAGATTTTAAATGAAGACACCTGGTCCGATGAAATAATTTGCGCTAATCTTTCCGTATTTGTGTTAGGATCTTCAATAGCTTCGGATAGAGTTGAATACACGGTAGGGAGTGTTGGCAAATTATTAACGGTGTTAAATATTTTATCAATTAAATCCAATTTGCACCATATTAAAAATTTTGTTCCAATGTAACCCCTAATGCCATTTGATATAATTCTTCTTCAATAGCATTCCGCGGTTTCCATAAAAATCTCTTTTGTAAAAGCACCTCCGCTTCTACTGTTGTTTTTTCATCGTACTGAATTTCTTCTTCGGAGTTACCGTCTGATTTTACGTAGAGGGATTGAACGCCCCACATCTTTAACAGTTTTTTATGCTTATCTTCTAACTTTGTATCAACTGATAATAAAATTTGGCCGAATTTATTTTTAACCGGAACGGCTAATTCCATTCCGCCGGATATCTCATCAATACCAATTAGTTTAGACATAACCCCTTCTTTTATCATTAAAACAAGAAATCATTTTTTAAAAATCACCATTTTGCTGGAAAATATTCCTGTCAATTTCTATTTTCGAATAAATTATTTAATTATTTATACTCCCGGAAAATTTTTTGCAGTAAGTAATAAAAATATCTCATACTTGGTTCTTAGGTAGGCAATTGAAGTATTTTATTTGAAATGCCGGCAACAATTAAATCCTAACAAAATGATTTGTTAAAATAATTAACGGCAACAAGAGATTGAATTTTATTTTACAATAGTTCGTCTATTAGTTCAGTAACCGAAGAGAGGATTTGGGTCGCCCCGGAAAAACTGCTGTTCCTAGTTAAAGAGGTGGGGATTACGTAACATTTCAAACCAGCTCTTAATGCCGCAGTTAAACCTCGTTCCGAATCTTCAACAACAACGCATTCCTCTTTTCTTAAACCGGATTTTTTTATTGCGATTAAATACGGTTCGGGATCGGGTTTGGGTTCTTTGAAATCGCCAGATGTTAATGTAAAGTCGAAATATTTAAGCAGGTTTGTTTTGCTGTGTATAATGTCGAAATGGTCTTTCCTGGAACTTGTTACAATTCCCATCAAAAATTTACCGTGCAGCTTTTTAAGAGTTTCCTCTACACCGTCGATAACCCTTGATTCTTCGTGTAACAGTTTACTGTATAGAGAGTTTCTCTCAAATCGTAACTTTTTAATTTTCTCTTCGCCTAAACCTTTTTCTACGGCAAGGTGCCATGCGCCTTTTGATTTGATTAAAAAATTTTCGATATAAATTTCTTTTGTAAGCTCAATACCGATGGCTGAAAATATTTCTTTGTTTGCCTTGTAATAAAGCTTTTCGGTATCAACCAGAACTCCGTCATTGTCCCAGAAAATCGCTTTTACCATTTTAATTTCATAAAACATTCTTTACAATCGAATTCCAATTTATACTTGTTCTTGTTATTTACAAGATAAAGCGGGTGTTTAAATTTCGTTTTTTCCCCGTCTTCGTTCGGGCATATGCTTAATTCTCTTTTGATGCAGTATTTCGTTTTCATAACTACTTTTTCTTTTCTGTCGTCTTCCAATTCAAAACCTGGTTTTATTTCTTCAACACCGTGCCGTAAATAAAACTCTTGCGCCTTTTCGTTTGTAACGTTAAATGTATAGTCCAATTTCTTAGCTGGGAATTGCAAATTATTTTTTTCTATTTCCCATTTTGATCTTGGAAAATTCTTTATCCTTTCCTTTTCCAGTAGCGATAACGCGGTTCTTCTTATGTCATTAATTTTCCCGACGGGAATAAAATAGTTTCGTTGTAGTTCTATTTTAACATCGCTTACGTTAAAAATAGAATCGCCCGACTTTTTAAATTGTTTAATTAATGTTTGAAACATATTTCCTTCATTCTGCGCAGGTGTTTTGTTAATATCAACTTTAAAAGATATAATATTGTTATCACCGTCTTTAGCCGTTACAACTACTGCTGCATCTGTTTCCTTCAACTCAATTGCAGCGTTAATTTTTCTAATCACTTTCGACTTAATGATTTCATCATGAAAGTCTTTATCGAAGTTCCTGAAAATTTTTACGCCGGTTTTTATATTATTTATTTCAGCCGGAAATATTTTAGACAATTCTGTTTTGTTAATATTTGTTCCGGTAAATCTATCGTTTGAATCCACAAAACAAATTCCATCACCGTTCGCAATTTTTTTATTTAGGTCCAGCTCAAAATAGTTGTCATAAACTTTTTTTACCGTGCCCAGATACTCGCCGATTGATTTTGAAGTATTGTAAGAAGAAAGGGTTTTTACGGATGAATTTAAAAAATAAGTTGAATACCCGCGGTTAAATGTTTTTTCAGGGTCCGGCGTAAATGGAATATTTACAGTTCCCCCGGAAGATTTTACAAAATCTTTTTTCCCGGCTAATATTTCGTCAATCTTTTTACGGTAAAAGGCCGTGATATTTTTTACGTAATCAATGTCTTTTAATCTCCCTTCAATTTTAAAGGAGGTAATTCCCGCATCTATTAAATCGGATATATGAAGAGATAAATTTAAATCTTTAAGAGAAAGAAGATGTTTGTCTTTTATTATAATCTTTCCGGATGAGTCTATCAGGTCGTAAGTTGATCTGCATGGTTGAGAGCATTCGCCGCGGTTTGCGCTCCGACCGCATATTGCTTCGCTTAAATAGCATTGTCCGCTTAGCGACACACACAACGCGCCGTGTATAAAAGTCTCCAGCTCGAGCGACGTATTTTTCCTGATTTCTTTAATTTGGTTTAAAGACAACTCACGCGCAAGAATTACTCTTTTTATTCCAACCTGTTCGAGAAATTTTATTCTGCCCAGCGAATAATTATTTGCCTGAGTTGAAGCAAAAATAGGTACCGGCGGAAGATTCATTTCAAGCAGGGCCATATCTTTAATAATAACGGCATCGGCCCCGGCCCTGTAAATTTGATTTACTAATATTTCAGCATCTCCAAGCTCATCATCATACAGCAAAGTATTTACGGTAACATAAACTCTGGCGTAAAATTTATGAGCGTAATTAACAAGCTCTTCAATTTCTTTTAACTTGTTACCCGCTGCCGCCCTGGCGCCGAATTTAGAAGCGCCGATATAAACCGCATCAGCTCCGCAATCAACAGCCGCTTTTCCGGTCTCCGCATTTTTAGCCGGAGATAATAATTCTATTTCTTTCACACAAATACCAATCTTACAAATTTCATCGGCACTAAAATATAAATAATTTCGTATCCAAATAGTTTAATTTTTTTTACCATTAATACCTTACTGATGATCATAATTAATAAAAAGGCGAACATCAGTTTATTAAACTACGCCTTTGGCTAAAAAAGCTACTTCCTGGGCAATATTTTGGTTGTACTCGAACGATAGTTTTTTATAGTTAACTAGGTCTACAATGGTGCCAATTACACAAAGCCCACCCGTAAAAAGGTAAAGCAATCCCATCCCGATTTGCCCCAAGATAAAACGATGTATCCCGGCAATTACAAAAAATCCCAGGCAGGCCGTTAATAAAATTAGCATAGGATCTTTTCTTCTTGAAGAGTAAGCATTTGCAAAAAGCAGCGCTTGATTATCGTTCATATCTTTAATAATTCCCTGAACAAAAATCATTTCTTCGCCTTCAAGATAAGGCATTAGTTGCATTACATTAGCCATGTGGAGCATCCCTTCTTTTGGTTTTAGTTTGAAACAAGTCTCATCGAATTATTTTTTTAACAATGTTATTATCCGGTGGGTTAAAATAATCACCGCCGGAATTCCAAGCATATGGCATTCAATTGAACGCTGTAAATCTCCGTGGAATAAAAATGAAATGGAATGTCCCAGTCCGCAGCCCGGACAATATTTGAAGCCCAGGTTATGAAAGGGACAAATAGACAAATGCGAACTGCCGTTGGGTTTTAGCAACGCAAGAAATATTAATCCGGCGATCCAAACAACTGCTTCGATGTTAAGCGCTTTTATTTTATTCTGTATTGCCTGCATTGATGTAAAATTTTATTTACAAAAATCATTCGCCCCCAAATCGTAACGGTATTTACAATACTTTTATTATTACGTTATCGATAAAGGCCTTTGTGAAAGTATGAATAACACTCAATAAATATGTAATTCTTTTTTTGATAGGTCAAGATAAAGGTTAAACGGTTTACTTTTCATTCGTTTTCTCCCAACTGCTATGTTTGGAAAATTTACTTTCAAAACGAACGATCACCCGCTCTCGTCATTTCTATTTGCGCGCTAAAGGTTTTACATCAAAAAAATTCTGTTCTATACATAGTACAAATTTGAAATCAAATCATCGTCATCATAATAATATCCGCATTAAGCTGGCCGATTTGCATTATACCAATTTCTATTGAACCAAAAGGTTGATGTAAACTTCATATATCATGCTTATTGCATGTAGTAGTTTATGGTGCGGAATAAAATTTTTATCAACAAACTTTGATGACCTGTTTATTAACCTTTATTATTTATATTTGAAGTAATTCAATATTATATTTTAAAACACTTATTATTTATGGCAAACAATATTAGTCCGGTAATATTAACGGCACTGGATTTGGAAATTCATTACGGGGAGCAGATAATACTTAACAAAGCGTCACTCTCAATTCATGAAGGTGACAGAATAGGACTTGTAGGCAGGAACGGGGCTGGCAAGTCTACGTTCTTAAAAATTATCTCCGGAGTTATACTGCCGGATTCGGGTGGAGTTGCAAAAAAGAAAGACCTGGTTACAGGATTTCTCTCGCAGGAATTTACTCTCGATGAAACAAAAAATGTATATGAAAATATATTATCGGGTGTTTCAAGCATATTGAAATTGTTAGATGAGTATGCCGCAACCCCTTTTGATTCGCCGAACAAATTGAAGCTTGAGCATAAAATTATGGAACTGGACGGCTGGAATTTGGACAAGAGAATTGATATTCTTATTCAGTCACTCAATGCGCCTGCCAAAGAAAGAAGAGTCTCT
>DAIERC010000203.1 GCA_027347125.1 Ignavibacteriales bacterium | reverse complement strand
AGGTTACATCAAGATTATCTTCAATTTGAAGTAGCGATGTTATATCGTTTTTATTTAGTTCTTCTTTTAATAAAATTTCATGTATCATAATAGCTGCATAAAGCTTGATTGAAATAAATTTCTATTACTGTCTGAGATTATCTCCGCCTGAGCTTAATCCTAAAGAGAAGTTCAAGTTCATCATCTATAAAAATTTATTATTAAAAGTACACGTCTCTTTCGCCGGCATCCACACGCTCAATCATTTTTTCAACTTTTTTCTTTGTAGCGCCGTCAATTGAATTTAATTCTTTATCTAGTAAATCCAGCGCAACTTTTTTAGTTTCATCCGAAGCGAAATCATTCAAATATTCTTTAAATGTAGACAGCGCGTTCGGTACGCAAATCTTGCCGATGTTGCCGGTTTTAGCAAGCTCCATAAATCTGTCGCCGGTTCTATTACTTCTATAACAAGCCGTACAAAAGCTCGGAAGATAACCGAGCGAAGCGCAGTCGCGTACAACTTCATCAACATTCCTATGATCGCCGAGTTGAAATTGTTCCAAGTCATGCCCATTCAAACTTTCCTGCGATTCTTTATAACTGCCGGGCGCTGTTTTGCTGCCCGCGCTAATTTGCGAAACGCCAACGGAAAAAAGTTCTCTTCTCAATTCGGGTTTTTCTCTTGTTGATAAAATAATTCCCGTATACGGAACTGCCAGCCTGATTACAGCAACTAATTTTTTAAATGAAATATCGTCAACGGCATAAGGAGGGTCTATTGCTGCGGGGGCGTTTAACGCCGGTTCCAAACGGGGAACGGAAATGGTATGCGGGCCTATTCCGAATTTTGAATCGAGGTAAAATGCGTGCGTTAAAAGCGCGAGTGTTTCAAATTTGTAATCGGTTAATCCGAACAACGAGCCAATGCCTACGTCGTCAATGCCTGCTTGAAGCGCTCTATCCATTGCGTAAACCCGCCAGTTAAAATCTTTTTTCGGTCCCGAGGGATGCATTTTTTGATATGTTTCGAAATGGTAAGTTTCCTGGAAACACTGGTACGTTCCAATACCGAAGCTTTTTAATTTTTTAAAATCCTCCAGACTTAACGGTGCAACATTTACGTTAACCCGTCTTATATTATTTCCATTATAATCAATTTTATAAATCCTATCTATCGCTTCGCCTATAAAATCCACCGCAGCTTTTTTAGGATGTTCGCCGCAGATTAAAAGAATACGCTTTTGCCCCTGCATTACTAAAAATCTTGCTTCTTCTTCAATTTCATCAAGCGTAAGAGTGCGACGTTTTAATTCGCGGTTGTCTTTTCTAAAAGCGCAGTATAGGCAATTGTTAACGCAAAGGTTCGTAAAATAAAGAGGAGCGAAAAGAACAAGGCGATTTCCATAAATTTTTTCTTTTACTTCTTTTGCCTTCTGAAACAACTCGTCTAAAATTTCGGGGGAATTGATATTTAAAAGCGCGGCGCTTTCTTTAAGTGATAATCCTTTTGCATCCGTTGATTTCCGGATTACATCGCGTTGAAATTCTTCATTTAAAAGTGATTCGTCTTCCAGTAGCGAGTTAATATAATACTCATCAATAAATTCCATCCGCCAGCCTCAGCTTTCTAAAAAGTGAATATTCTGTAAAGTCGGCAATAAAAATTTTACCGGCATGATTGTTTTTCGGCATGATAAGCACAATAAACATACCATTTGGAAAGGATTACAATTATGTTCAAATACTCATATTTGCGAACATTTTTTCTAAAAATAGAGAAGCGTTCCGATAAATAAAATTTCTTTTAAACTATTATAAGAAAAAATGTATCCAATTGGCTAAAAACGCTCACTTTTTCTGGAACGCTTTTTGTCATTTAATAAAAAAATGAGCTGGAAATATGCGTGAAGAAATAGATAACCTGGGCAAAATAGATATACCTGAAAATGCCGTATACGGCATTCATACGCTGCGCGCACTTGATAATTTTCCGATTACAAATGAACGGATAAACCTATATTTAATTAAAGCTTTCTTGATGGTAAAAAAAGCCGCCGCTGAAACTAACCATAAGCTCGGGTTATTGCCGGTTGATAAATTTAATCCCATTAGCCAGGCAATCGATTCGCTTCTTGACGAAACCGAAAAGACTATTAATAAAGAGTCGTTCTCTATTTTTGATAAAATAATTGTTGATCCTTACCAGGGCGGCGCGGGTACTTCGCTAAACATGAATATTAATGAAGTAATTGCAAATACAGCTCTTAGTATTGTGGGGAAGCCTTACGGTAGCTATGATGTTATTCACCCGATAGATGATGTTAACATGTCG
>DAIERC010000201.1 GCA_027347125.1 Ignavibacteriales bacterium | reverse complement strand
TTTTACGCGTACAAATTTTTGCGGAAGGAAAAAAAAACGATCTATTTGTACGATGTTGTTCTCGGTGTATTGCTCGGATTTATTGCGCTGGTGCTCTCTGCGCTAACCGCGGGGTTTATTGATTCGCCCGTGTTATCTGTTGTTTTTGCTTTCTTAATTTCAATGCTGTCTGCTTCGCTTTACCACACAAAAAATGTTAACGCTGTATAAAATATTTATTTAATTTATAAGATTTTTTTACCGGAGAATTTAGATGGAAATTGAAGAACGTCAAACTGTTTATAAAATGATCGAAAATCTTTCTTCGCCTGTTAACTATAAAATACCTGAAGTAGCCGTAATTCTGGCAGCCGGGCATGGCAAAAGAATAAAGTCGCAGAAGTCGAAAATGCTGCATAAAATTTGGGGTGTGCCCACCGTAGAGCGCGTGCTAAATGCCTGCCGCAAAGGAATTGAAAATATAAATGTTATTGTAGTTGTCGGTATAAAAGCAAAGGACGTAATAGAAGTTATATCGGAACATGGAAATACGGCGCTGGCGTTTCAGGAAGTTCAAAACGGTACCGGCCACGCTGTGCAGGTTGCTCTTGAAAAAATTACCGATAAAAATTTCGACGGAATTGTTTATGTTTTACCGGGAGATATGGGACTGATAGACGCGGATACAATGATGTTTTTCAGGAAAAAGTTTATTTCAACCGGCAGCGATATGATGGTGCTTACCGGTATTTATGAAGGTGACCCGAAAGAGAACGCATATGGAAGAATAATAAGGGTAAAAGCTGAAGATGAAAACGGTGTTTCGTCCGGTAAAGACTACGGAAAAGTTGTTGAGATTAAAGAATACAAAGATATTCTTGCGCTTCCTGATAACAGTCGGTACAGGGTTAATTATAACGGCAAAGCATACTCATACACAAAACAGGAATTAATAGAGAACAACGAGTTTAATTCCGGTGTGTACGCCTTCATGTATAAAAAATTGACCGGGCTTGTTCATTCTATTTCAAGCAATAACGCACAGAAAGAAATTTACATAACCGATTTGATTGCGCTGTTCAACACTAAAGGATATTCAGTAACGGCGGTTAGCCCGCTGGATCCTTATGTTGTTATGGGGTTTAATAATAAATCTGTTCTTAAGGAAATGGAAAATGTTGCGCGGAAAAAGGTTTATGACAAGATAAAAGATATTATTGAAATTGACGATCCGGACGACTTTTTCATCGCGGAAGAAATCGTAGAACAAATTATTGAGATGGACGCAAAAGGCACTCCGCTTGATATTCGAATTGGTAAAGGCGTGCATATCGATAAAGGAGCAAAGCTAAATTATAACTTAGATTTAAAGAAAGATGTCTACATCGGTGGAAACCTTATTTTCGGAACAAACGTAACGGTTCACGAAAACGTACATCTGTCGAGTTATCCGTATCAAAAATTTGAAATTGGAAATTATGTAGAAATTCTTACCGGCAATATTCTCAAAGGAAATATTATTATCGGTGATCATTCCAGGATCGAATCGAGCGTTAGGATGACGGGCAACGACAATCATCCGTTAAGAATAGGGAAAAAGGTTTTAATAAAAGGCACAAGTTATATCTTCGGTTCTATAATTGAAGACGGGGCGCAGATTGAGCACAGCGTTATTATTTGTAAAAAAGTTGTAAGGCTATCTAACGCCGACGGTTCTGCTAAACCGGTAAAATTTTATTTGCCGGCGGCGGAAGGAATTGACGCAATTACCGATCTATAAATTGGAATGATTTTTTTGAAAAATAAAATAAGAAAAGGCTCTTCAATTTTTGAAGAGCCCGTTTTTTAACAAGGTAAGTTAGTGCTAAAGTAAAGCTATTTAGCAGTCTGCAAACTGTTTACGTGCTTTGTCAACGCAGCTTTTTTTCGTGAAGCGGTGTTAAGGTGAATTTTTCCCTTAACGGTGCTTTTGTCCAGTAATGAAACTGCGTCTTTGTACAATTTCTCGGCTTCTTCCTTTTCGGTTGCGTTAAGAGCTTTCCTAACCGTAGTCTTTATCTTAGACTCAGCCATTTGGTTTATCTCTTGTCTTCTTGCACTTGTGCGAATTCTTTTCTTTGCCGATTTATGACTTGCCATATTTTCAAAACCTTTAATTAAATAGATGTTAAAAAGTGACCTCAAATATAGGGAATCGATTGTTTGATGTCAAATTTATCTTTTGTAATTTTATGACCTAATTTTAACAAATGTTGATATTCTAAAGCTGTTCGATGCTTAAAGTTAACGAAATATATTTTTCAATCCAGGGTGAAAGCACAAACGCCGGCCTTCCTTGCATTTTTATAAGACTTACTTATTGCAATCTCCGCTGTACTTATTGCGATACCGAGTACGCTTTTTACGACGGAAAAGATTTATCCATTGATGAAATTTTAAGTGAAGTTAAAAAATACGACTGCAAGCTTGTGGAATTAACAGGCGGGGAACCGCTTGTTCAACAGGAAAGCCTGACTTTGATGAAAACGCTTTGCGGCGAAGGTTACGATGTAATGCTTGAAACCGGTGGCAGCCTTCCGATTAATGAAATTGACAGCAGGGTTAAAATAATTATGGATCTCAAATGTCCCTCAAGCGGCATGATGAAAAAAAATAATTATAAAAATATTAATTTTCTTAAACAAAGCGATGAGGTTAAGTTTGTCATCGGCTCCAGGGAAGACTATGATTGGACAAAAGAAATACTTTCCCAATATAACATGGATGAAAAATGCCCGGTGCTTTTCTCGGTTGTGTTCGGTAAGCTTGAGCCGGTGCGTTTGGTTGAATGGATTTTAGAAGATAAATTAAACGTGAGATTCCAGCTTCAGATGCATAAGTTTATCTGGGATCCGCAGGCAAAGGGAGTATAATGAAAATAGCAAAGGAATTTAACTGGGAAATGGGGCACCGCTTGCCGGAACATTTTGGCAAGTGCAAAAATATCCACGGGCACTCATACAAAATGCTTGTGGAAATAGAAGGCGATGTTATGGAAAACGGGATGGTAATGGATTATTATCATCTTAAAGATGTAATTGAACCGCTGGTTGAAAAGATGGACCACGCATTTCTGGTTTACCATGAAGACGAAACCGTAATTGAATTCCTTGAAAAGATGAATTCAAAAAGAGTTGTGGTAAATTTTCAATCAACGGTAGAAAATATCACCGGATTTTTCCTTACCGAAATTAAGAACGCGAAGCTGCCGTCTAATATTCGCAAAGTGAAAGTAAGAGTTTGCGAAACACCGGACGATTACGCCGAAGACGAAATAGTTCTAAATAGATAATTATATGGCGCGATTTAAATTATTTATAGAATACGAGGGAACGCGTTACAGCGGCTGGCAGAAACAGCACAACTCGAAAACTGTTCAGGGAACTCTTATCAGAGTTGCAGAAAAAATATTTAATACTTCACAGGTAGATATTCAAGGCTCGGGGAGAACCGACAGCGGGGTCCATGCGCTTTGCCAGGTTGCTCATTTAGAGGCCAAAACTATGTTTGCGCCCGAAATAATTAGAATGAAATTTAACGACGAACTTCCTTACGATATAAATATTCTGGAAGTTGAAAAAGCACACCCTAAATTTCATGCCCGCCACGATGCTGTTTCACGAAGTTATATTTATCAAATTTCAAGAAGAAGAACGGCATTCGGAAAAAACTATGTTTGGTGGATTAAAGACAAATTAAATTTTTCAGCAATGGAATCTGCATCTAAAGAATTTTTAGGAATGAAAGATTTTTCTTCTTTCTCAGATGATGATAAAGAAGAAAAATCAACAAAGGTGTTAATTGAAAGCCTTCAACTAAAGGAAGCGGGAGACTTGATTCTTATAAGAATTACCGGTTCCCATTTTCTCTGGAAAATGGTAAGAAGAATGGTTGGCGTTTTAGCCGAAGTCGGCAGAGGAAAAATGAACACAAAGGACATAGTTTATTTTCTAAATACAAAATCCAACGTACCCGCAAAATTTACAGCTCCCCCATCCGGGCTTTTTTTGGAACATGTTTTATATAAGAACGGCCGGCCGAAAAATGAATTGAATTCCTTCTTGCCCGTTTCAAGGTGATTCATCTCAAAACATTATAACTGTGCGATTTATAAGTTCACCGGCAACTGATTGGCGTTTGCGGTTTTTATTATTTTGTGGAGAAAGAATGGTGAAGAGTTTCTTTAAATTCCTATCTATTGCACTGTTATTTATTTCGGTTTTATTTGGACAAGAAAATATTTCCTACCGGGCGCTCCCGGTTCACCATGCACCGGATAAAGAATTTCACATGATACACCTATCGTTAAACCTTCATTTCAATATTTCAAAAGAAGAAATTATAGGAAGCGCAACCGAAAAAATTGTACCGCTTGGAACAGAGTACAAAACAATTCATCTTGACGCGATGGATATGACGATTAAAAAAGTAACGCTTGGTAAAAAAATACTTACTTATAATTATGACGGTAAAATCTTATCTGTAAATCTGGATAAGCCTTACGATTTTACAGACACGCTTACGTTTACTGTTGACTATATAACCGTTCCGCCAAGAAGAGGAATCTTTTTTATAATGCCCGACAGTGCATACCCAAATGTTACCCCCCAGCTATGGAGCCAGAGCGAATCAGAGGATGCAAGATATTGGTATCCGTGCCATGATTATCCCGACGATTACAGTACAAGTTCCATCACCGCTACTGTTCCGGCCGGTTGGGTTGTTGTTTCAAACGGGCTGCTTAAAAAAGTTGAAACAAATAAAAACGAGCGTACAGAAACATTTTTCTGGGTTGAAGACAAACCACATGTAGTTTACCTTAATTCGATTGTGGTGGGCAAATTTAAAATATTAAAAACAAGATGGGACAATGTACCCATCGAATATTATGTAAGCCCCCAATACGTTGAAGATGCAAAATCAAACTTTTCTCATACGCCGGATATTTTAAAATATTTTTCTAATGTTACCGGCTATCATTATCCCTGGCAAAAACTTTCTCTTTCCGGAGTCTCGCAATTCACCGCCGGCGGAATGGAAAACGTTTCGGCGATTACTTTAACCGACGAAACTTTTCACGATAAGAATGCACACCCCGAAGAAACTACAACCGACCTTGTGTCGCATGAAACCGCGCATCAATGGTTTGGAGATTTGCTTACATGCCGCACATGGGCAAATGTCTGGCTTAACGAGGGCTTTGCCACTTACTTCGAAGCTTTGTACGGCGAGCATGCGTTCGGTAAAGATCATTTTATTTATGAAATGTATAAAGATCATCAACTTGTACTTAAAGCTGAAAAACAAGGACGGGTGCCCACGGTTGATGATAGGTATAATACCGCCGATGATGCGTTCGGAGTTAATGTTTATGAAAGGGGTGCTTCAATTCTTCATATGCTAAAAACAATTCTCGGCGATCGTCTATTCTTCAAAGCAATTAGGCAGTATGTTTATAGGAATCAATTTCATAACGTGGACACGCATGATTTTGAAGTTGCCGTGCAGAACGCTACCGGCAGAAATTTATACTGGTTCTATAATGAATGGCTTTATCAAGGCGGCCATCCAATCTTTAAGGTGAAATATAATTACGACGAAAATACTCATAAGCTTTATATGAATGTAGCGCAGACCCAGAAGATTGATAGCCTCACGCCTGTATATAAAATGCCGGTTGATATTTTTATCGTAACAAAGTCGCAAAAAATAACCAAACAAATCTGGGTAGATTCTGTAACCAACAGTTATGTGTTTGATGTTCCTGCAAAACCGCTTATGGTAAATTTTGA